>NZ_DDDQ01000053.1:2023-25491 GCF_002336325.1 Roseivirga sp. UBA1976
ACGTCCCGGAGGTCTTCTTAATAGAAGAGATACTTCACGGTAAGCTACGGCCTGCTTAGAAAGGTCATCATAGACCACCAATGCCGGACGACCTGTATCTCTGAAGTATTCACCAATAGCTGCACCAGTAAATGGAGCAAAGAACTGCATTGGTGCAGGATCTGAAGCGGAAGCCGAAACAACCACGGTGTAGTCCATGGCCCCACCTTTTTCAAGAGCAGCAACCACACCGGCAACGGTAGAGGCCTTTTGACCTACGGCCACGTAGATACAGAACACCGGCTCACCGGCTTCATAAAACTCTCTTTGGTTAATGATTGTATCAATAACCACGGCAGTCTTACCTGTCTGACGGTCGCCAATAACCAGCTCACGCTGACCACGACCAATCGGAATCATGGAGTCAATAGCTTTGATACCTGTTTGAAGAGGCTCGTTTACCGGCTGACGATAGATTACCCCCGGAGCCTTTCTTTCCAAAGGCATCTCAAAGGTTTCACCCTGAATAGGGCCTTTACCATCGATTGGGTTACCCAAGGTGTCAACCACACGGCCAACCATACCTTCACCTACCTGAATGGAGGCAATTCTTCCGGTACGCTTAACAGTGTCGCCTTCTTTAATTTCTGCTGATTCGCCAAGCAATACAGCACCAACATTGTCTTCTTCCAGGTTCAATACCAAAGCATTTAAACCATTGTCGAATTCCAACAATTCACCAGACTGTGCTTTAGACAGTCCGTAGATTCTGGCAACCCCATCACCCACTTGCAATACGGTGCCTACTTCTTCTAATTCAGCCTCCGATTTAAAGTTAGAGAGTTGCTCTCTTAAGATTGCTGAAACCTCATCAGGTCTTACATCTGCCATTTTATAATAGAATTAATGTTATAAATCTTTGTTAAAACGCTTTTTCGTAGTGGTTTTTAGTAAACTCTACTCGCAAAGCCTTAAGTTTAGAGCTTACCGAATCATCGATCTGACGATCACCAATTTTCAATACAAATCCGCCAATTAGCGACTCGTCTACCTTTTCAGTAAGTTCTACCTCTTTATTAGAAATTTTCTTCACCACATTTTCGAACTCCTTCCTCAATGCATCGTTGAGCGGGAAGGTAGTGGTTACCGTAGCTTCTTCTATGCCTTTGTGGGCATTGTATTGATGATGAAACTCCTTAGCAATACCTACTAAATAAGCCTCTCGGTGCTTTTTTGTAAGTATCTTGAAGAAGGCCATAGTTAACTCGCTTACCTTTCCGGTAAACACTTTGTTGAGCACGGCCAGTTTTTTGTCGTGTGTAATGATAGGGCTCTTCAGCATCAAAACCAGATCTCTGTTTTCAGAGGCCAGGTTCACCAACAACTGCATGTCGTTGTTTACCTGCTCAAGCTCACCTTTCTCCACAGAAAGATCGAGCAGTGACTTGGCATATCTGGAAGCTATTCTATATTCAGACATTAGCCTGGAATTAGTTTAAATTCAAATCTTTAACATACTCATCGACCAAAGCTTCTTGAGCCTTCTTATCGCTCAACTGCTTTCTGATGACCTTTTCTGTAATATCCAGAGAAAGGGCGGCTACCTGAGTTTTCACTTCTGCCAAAGCAGCTCTCTTCTCATTCTCTATAGTTGCCTTAGCATCTTCAAGCATTTTAGCCGTGATTTTGCTGGTCTCTTCTTTTGCTTCCTCTTTAATAGAGTTAGCCGTTGCCATTGCTTCTTTCAAGATAGCGTCTCTCTCAGCTCTTGCTTCAGCCAAAAGTTTTTCATTATCGGCCTGCAACGCCTGCATATCTTTCTTAGCTTGTTCTGCAGCCAATAGAGCACTTTCAATAGTTTGCTCACGCTCTTTTAAGCCACTAAGAATGGGTTTCCATGCAAACTTACCCAAGAAGATAAGTAGCAAAATGAAAGCTATTGTTTGAAGAATAAATAAACCGGTATCTGGTATTAATAAGTCCATTTCTGTAAGTTTTAAAGAACGACTTTAGACCTGCCTAATGCAAAGCCTAAAGTCATTCAATGGTTTTTAAAGTGCCTCTACAATTGAGTTGTTAGATGCAATCAAGAAACATGCAACAACACCGAAAAGAGCAATTACCTCAATAAGGGCGGCAATGATCAACATACCAGACTGCAATTTTCCAGCAGCTTCTGGCTGACGAGCCATACCTTCCATAGCGGCAGCACCAATTTTTCCGATACCCAAACCTGCGCCAATCGCTACAAGTCCAGCACCAATACCTGCACCTAAAAGAGCAGTACCAGCAGTTAATAAAATAGCTAACATAATTTGTCTATTATTAATGAAACAATGGTTCTAATTAATGGTGGCCGTCATCTACTGCCTGACCGATGTACATCGATGAGAACAGTGTAAACACATAGGCTTGAATAACGGCTACTAATATTTCAATAAGGGTAATGATTACGGAGAAGAGTGTTCCCACAAAACCAACTACCAAACTGTTCAAAATAAACCCTAAGCCCACAATAGAAAGCACTACAATGTGACCTGCCGTAATGGAGGCAAACAATCGGAGTGTAAGTGAAATTGGCTTAGTGAAAATACCAATTACCTCTACCACCAGAATAACCGGCCTGATGGGTAGTGGCACACCAGGGGTCCACAAAATGTGCATCCAATAGGCTTTTCTACCATTGAACTGGGTGATAAAGAAAGTAAACAAGGCCAAACACATAGTTACCGCTATGTTTCCGGTAAGGTTGGCCGCTCCAGGCGTAAGACCTAATAGGTTATTGAATAGTATAAAGAAGAACAGCGTAAGCAGGTAAGGCATAAAACGCTCATACTTATGCTCGCCAATGTTTACTTTGGCAATATCGTCTCTAATGAAAACGATTACGGGCTCAAACAAAGATTGAATACCTTTTGGTGCAGCAATTCCCTTTTTGTAGCGTTTAGCCACTGTAAAGAACACTCCAAATAGCAAAATCATGCTAATGATGAGCGAAGCCACATTCTTTGTAATAGATATATCCAGAAAACCGGACTGAGTCATTCCTTCATGCTCATTGCCGTGCGCTTCTTCCTGCTCATGAGCACCCTCCTCACCATGGCCGGCATCCTCATTGTGAGAACCAGCTTCTTCATGATGATCTTCTTCATGGCCTTCGTTGTCATGTGCCGAAGAAGCACTATAACCTTCAGTTAACTTGTAAAGCTTGCCATGGTCTATGTAATAACCACCATGTGGTTTTGGCTGATGATGTTCGTCATAGAAATCTGACGACATAAATACTTTTAGACCATCTTCATAGTCGTATACAATTACGGGAAGTGGGATGGTTACATGCGTATGACCGAGGGTAATGATGTGCCACTGGTAGTCATCTTTAATGTGGTGCATAATGAAGTCGGTCCCTCCACCTTCTTTTTCTTCGTCTCCACCACCTGAAGCGGCCCATAAATTTGAAGAACTTGCTAGACCAAAAATTGCTGCTAAGAAGCTAATGATCAATAAATTGGGAATGTTAGTTCTGCTTTGTTTCATCATTGTTTTTCGCCCTCTCCCGAAATCGCGCGCAAGTTAGAGAGAATGGTAGTTATTTCAAACACTAAGTAAAATAAATAGACTGCAAAAAAATTGACCACCCACAACACGCGGTCTTCAATGCCCATATAAAGGGTAATTCCGATAAAGGCCATACTCAACAGCATACGCAAAACTGTGAGTCCCAGAAAAATATTGGGTCGAGACTGAGCATCCATGGTGCTCATGCCCCAGTGAGCGATAGCCACTACTATCATTCCCAGCACACCTGAAAAAACCATGATGGACCAAATGTACGGATGCACAAGGGGCTTTTGTGTTCCAATTTGCTGTACAAGAAGTACAAGCCCACAGAGCACCAAGCTAAATACAAGAGATTCAACGATTTGGCGACCCAAACTTTTCATGGCCGCAAAGGTAGGTGTATTTGGTTCAATGTTCTAGGTTTTAAGATTAAAGTTTGGGAAACTTTAATCTTAACCTGAACTCGATGTAAGGTCTTCGAAAAAACTTACGTGTACACCCTAAACCAGCATTCCTGAATCTAAAGGAAACTGCTGGTGAGATGCCGGATAAAATAGGCCTAGTCTGAATTTAAGGCCAATTTTTCCGGCATGACGTCCTTTATTATATCGAATTCAGGTAACCTAATCTTTCGGAAGCGACCGATACAGTTGATATATGGCTCCGGTGGCTCCAACAAGTACCATTAGAATGACAAACAGCGAACGACCATCATTCCACCACTCGTCCATTTTATACCCCAGCCAACCACAAATGCCAATGGTTACAAACAGTTGTAAGCCAAGTTGCGAGTATTTAAGGTATTGATTAGGCTCTTTTGATGGCCTTTTCTCCGGCACGGCTCTGGGGGGTTGATATTTGAATTTCTTTGGCTAAATGACCCATTTTGCAACCTCCATTGAAAGTAGCTCCGGGTTCTACTACCAATTGGTTGGTAAGAATGTCTCCGCTAATTACTGCCGATGGCTTTAAGATGAGGAGTTCAGAAATTTCTATGTTCCCCTTGATCTTCCCGGCCACTTCGGCCGACCTTGCCACCACGCTTCCGTCAACATAGGCTTCAGCACCCATTACAAATTTGGCTTTGGCTTTTACATTGCCATATATTTTGCCTTCAATGCGAATATTACCTATAGATTCCAGGCTGCCTTCTAACACAGTTTCTTTACCAATTATATTGCTGGTTTGGCTAAGGTCTTCATTGGTTTTTTTGTCTTCTTTAGAAAACATGGTCGGTTCTTGGTTTAGTTGATGATCTACTGGTCTAGAAAGATATAAACTCTTCCGGATTTACCGGTGAGCCATTGTACCACAATTCTATATGTAAATGTGGACCACTGGTAAGTTCGCCTGTATTACCAATAATTGCAATAATGTCTCCTGCAGAAATCACATCGCCCACCTCTTTTGTAATGGCCGAATTGTGCTTGTATACAGAAATTAGGTTTTCCCGGTGCTGGATCGCAATCAGGTGGCCATCCGTTTGTGTCCAACCTGCAAAAATCACGGTTCCATCAGCTATCGACTTTACCGGTTCATCCTTTTTAGAAACAATGTCTATACCGTAGTGTTTATCGCGAGGGTCGAATGCTTGTACAATGTAGCCACTAATGGGCGGAAAAAAATAGATACTTCTTAATTCTACATTGTCAATATCAGCTGTGAGAAGAAAATCGCCCCCAACCCGCTCAAATTCGCTTTTAAAAGCACTGTCTATTTGCTCCAGATTTTCAATATCAGTAGGTTCTCCGGCCGAAGCCTGGGCTGTCTCAGGAATTTCGTTGGTGGTAACATCGCCCTGCAGCACCTTCTTAATACTTTGTATAAAACGGTCTCTGCTATCCAACTCATAGGCCAGAGAGTCCAGCGTAAAAGTCATCTCCACCAACTCCTGTCGGGTTTGGCGTTCGGCATAGCGCGGATCGAACCACTGCTTAAGTATGGTGGTAACCATGTAAAAGCTCAAGGCAAACACTCCTACAAGGCTCAGAAAAGCAAAAAAGATTATTTTGGCATAAGTGAACTTATAGGTTGCCTTTTCAGAAAAGTTTTCCTCATTCTGAATAATCAGGATATGCCGGGCATTGAGCCAGTTAGAAAGAGTCTTCTTAAATCGCGCCACTTATACAAAAATCAAGGATGACAAAAATATTCATTAATACTCAACAGCGAGCGTAATATTGTATTATTTGCTCATTAATTTCGTTGCTTTGTTGGTTAATCATCTGCCTTGGAAATCAAGAATTTACATATTATCAGGTTTTGTTGTCTTCTCCTCATTATAGCCCTCTGGGGGTGTAACTCTAAAGGATACCAAAACCTGAACGCCCGATACAATGGCTATTTCTATGCCGATCAATACCTAAACGAAGTATACCAGGCTTTTGAAGAACGATATGCCTACAACTTTGATGAGATACTGCGCATATTTCCTCAAATCGATTCGGCCATTGTAAAAAGCAATAAGGAAAAACTGGACGATGCCTTCAAAAAATCAAGCCAAACCATCGAATGGTGGAAAGCCAGCGACTGGGTAGACGATAGCTACCTTATTATCGGTAAGATTAGATACCTGAGAGCGCAATGGCAATTTGCCATAGAAACTTTTCAATACATCAATCAGAATAGTAACGATGACCCTACTCGCCAAAAGGCTCTCATTGCCCTAATGAGAACTTATATGGACATGGGTAATTATGACCAAGCTGAGGAAGTAGCCGGCTTTCTCGATCTTGAAAAACTCGAGCCGGAAGTACGCGCAAGCTATTTGCTCACTAAAGCTTTTTTGTTTCAGCAACTCGATGAGTATGGCAAAGTAAAGGAACTACTCACCGAAGCTCAACCCCTGATCAATGACAAAACCTACTCTCTAAGGGTAAACTTTATTCTTGGTCAGTTGGCTCAACAGGCCGGTGAATACCGTAATGCTTACCTGTACTACGACAATGCCCTAAAAGGCAATCCTCCTTATGAGGTAATGTTTCATGCACGCCTGAACAAACTCATAGTCTCGGGTTACTCCAACCCCAATAATGTCGATGAAGCTTACAAAGTATTTGATAAGATGTTGCGTGACGGCAAAAACAAGGAGTACATGGATCATATCTATTATACCATGGGGCTCCTGGAGCAACACCGAAACAAGCTTTCTAAAGCCGTAGAAAATTATAGCGCAGCCACCCGGGTGGAACAACCGAACAACCGACAGCAGGGGCTTGCTTTTTTGCGACTGGCCGAAATTCACTACGACCATTTACTGGATTTCAACCTGGCCAGTGCCTACTACGATAGTGCCGTAATGAAACTCCCCAAAGACATTGAGCGCTTTGATGAGATTAGTAAAAGACAAAAGGTGTTGAAAGACTTTGTCACACAACTCAATATTATTGAGAAAAACGACAGCCTGCTCACGTTGGCTCAAATGAACCCTATTTCGCTAGAAGCCTATTTGGGAAGATACCTCGATGCAAAAGAAGCCAAAGAACGCGCCAAAGAAAGAGGAAATAACAACGCCAACTCTACCGGGCTGAACCGAACCGATGACAGCAACTATCAGGCTCCAGATGGCAGCAATACCTGGTACTTTTATAACCGGCAAGCCGTAGGGCAAGGCCAGCTTGAATTTCAACGGTTATGGGGCAACCGCCCACTGGAGAACAATTGGCGCAGATCGCTCAAACAAACCATTGGCTTGTCTTCTGCTGCGCAAACAGACAACGATATTAGTGACGACCCTAACAAAGGAGCACCACAGCCAGATCTAAAAAGCAGCCGTGAAACGGACATCGACAAATTAATGGCCACTGTACCGTTTTCGGAAGAGGCCCAATCAAAAGTACACAAGGAGATTCAGGACGCATTCTTTAGCCTCGGCCGTATATACAGGTTTGGTCTGGCGCAAAACCAAAAGTCTATAATCACCTATGAAAAGCTGCTGGAGCGCTACCCTCAAACGGAGCACAGACTTGATGTCCTCTATGCTCTCTTTACCCTTTACGAACCTTTAGATGCTGCTAAAGCTCAGCACTACAAGCAGAGTATAATTGAGGAATTTCCAGAAACACTGCTCGCTAAAACACTCATAAACCCTAACTACCTGCAAGAAAAAGCAGCCCGTAACCTGGCCTTACAGCAAGAATATGCGAGAGCCTACGAGGCTTATGAGTCGGGTGACTATATTCTGGCCGACCAGCGGCTTAGAGCAGCACTTGCTTCTTTTGAAGATGTGGACTTTTTGCCGACAGTGGAACTGCTGGCCGCCATATTAAAAGCAAAAACCGAAAGTATTGTTTCGTATGAGCAGGCACTGAAAGACTTTATTGCCAAATATCCGGAAGAACCCCAGAGCAAATATGCTCAAAACCTTCTGGCCGCCATTGCCCCAACCAAAAACCAATTATTCAATAACCTAAACAATGCCTTTAGCGAAGACTTTCAACAGGTGCATCTGGTTGCTTTTACATTCAACGAATCTGTATTTAAAGCCGATAACCTAAAGCAGATTGTAAACACGTTCAATCAACAGAAATTTGAATCGCAGCGCCTCTCGTCCAGCTACCTTAACTTTAGCCCGATAAACAAAACCGGTATCCTTTTCATTAACTCCTTTAAGACGAAGTCGGCCGCAGAAATATACAGAAAGCTACTAGAAGAAGAGTTAGTAAAGCAAGGCCTGAAAAGCGATTCAAATTTTCATAATTTTGCCATTTCAAGAGATAATTTCACACAATTGTTTCAGAACAAGGCGTTAGAGGAATACCTTACTTTTCATCAGAAATTCTATAAATAAATGAGTGCTCAAGAAAAACCAAGCAAGAAAAAATCGTGGCTCAAAAAACTAGTAGTAGTTTTTTGGGTTGGCTTTACTTTAGCCATAATTGGTTTTCCGGCCTATTTATGGGCTGTGAGCAACAACGTAAACAATTGGTTTGGCAGCTTGCCAAGCTATAGCCAGCTAGAAAACCCCGAGCAAAACCTTACCTCGCTACTCTTTACGGCCGATGGTGTGCAGTTAGGTTCCGGATACTATCGGGATAACCGCAACCCTGTAAGTTATGACGAGTTGGGAGATAACCTGGTGCATGCTCTGCTGGCCGCAGAAGATATTCGCTTTAATCAGCACTCGGGCATCGACCTGGAAAGTATGTTCAGAGTGGCCTTTGGAGTAATCACCTTTAGCCCCAAAGGCGGTGGCTCTACCATTACCCAGCAATTGGCCAAAAACCTGTTCAATACAAGGGTTATTAAAAAAGAAGACAAGGGTAAGCTGGAAGGAATAAACGGGTTCCTTGACCAACTCATTTACAAAACCAAGGAGTGGATTTTGGCTGTGCGACTAGAAAGGTCTTACACCAAAGAAGAAATTATGGCCATGTATTACAACACCGTGGAGTTTGGAAACAACGCCTTTGGTATTAAGTCGGCCGCCAAAACATACTTTAACAAAATGCCTAAGGAGCTTTCGGTAGACGAAGCAGCTGTATTGGCGGGTATGCAGAAAGGAGTAACCACCTATCGGCCTGATATTAACCCGGAAAACTCCAAACGCAGGCGAAATGTTGTTTTAAGTCAAATGGTCAAATATGGGTTTTTGGCCCAACAAGCCTACGATACGCTGCGAACCAAAGACATTAATCTCGATGAGTTTCGCCAACAAGACCACAATACTGGGCTTGCCCAATATTTTAGAGCAGAAGCGAGTAAGGATTTACTTGAGTTGTGCAAAGCGCTAGGTTATGATCTTTATGGCGATGGTCTAAAAATCTATACTACCATAGACTCACGCATGCAAGCTTATGCCGAAGATGCAATGGATAGTGCAATGCAAAGAATTCAGAATAAATTTGATTCACTGCTTAAAATTGAAGGCCGTGACCTTTGGATTGATAATAGGGGAAGAGAAATTGAGAATTTCTTCGAAGAAAACGCAGTACCAAGATCCGTTGCCTATAGAAACTTGGTTAGAAGATATGGCAAGGAGTCTGATTCTGTAGACTACTACATGAACCGCCCTAAAAAAATGACTGTTTTCAGCTGGGGAGGAGATATAGATACAGTCCTTAGCTCCAGAGACTCTATCAGATATTACAAGCAGTTTTTGCAATCAGGATTTCTGGCAACAGAACCAAAAACAGGAGCTATTAAAGCTTGGGTTGGGGGAATCAATTTCCAACATTTCAAATACGACCATGTAAGATATGGTAAGAGACAACCAGGTTCACTATTTAAACCTTTTGTTTATGCTACAGCCGTTGAACAAGGTTATTCTCCCTGTTATACCTTTAAAGATGAGGCTGTAGCTATCCCTACAGGAAATGGTGATGAGGTGTGGAGTCCTTCGAATTCAGAAGGTAGGTTTAGTGGAGAAGAAATGACCCTAAAGTTGGCCATGGCAAGATCAGTGAATTCTATCACCGCCAGAGTGATGGAAATAGTTAAGCCTAACAAGGTAGTTGATATGGCCAAACGACTGGGAATAAAAAGCACTATTCCTCCGTACTATTCAATTGCCCTGGGAACGGAAGATGTTTCACTTTTCGAGTTACTGGGAGCTTATGGCACCTTTGCAAACAAAGGAACACACATAGAACCCTACTACATAAGCAGAATTGAAGATAAATATGGCAATGAAATTTACCGTCATGTGCCTAGAAAGAGTAAAGCCATCAATGAAGATGTTGCCTATGTAATGCTGAATATGCTTCAGGAAACTGTTAAATCGGGTTCCGGTCAAAGACTATCCTGGCAATATGGTCTGGTTGACAGAGGGCAAACCAAAAACAACATTGGAGCCAAAACCGGTACTACTCAAAACGGTTCTGATGGATGGTTTATAGCCGTAACCAATGAAGTTGTGGCCGGAGCATGGGTTGGCGGTGATGAAAGACCAATACACTTCACCAAATGGTCAGATGGTCAAGGTGCATATACCGCATTACCCATTGTTGGTAGATTTCTGCAAAAAATTTATGCGGACAACACATTAAGTATTGAAAAAACGTTTTTCGAAAGACCTCCTAATTTGAGTATAGAAGTTGATTGTCAGAAATTTGCCGATGTGCTCACTACGACTGATACCTCCAATATTTATGACGATGATATTTACTAATTTCGGCCTATGGAGGTCACGCGCATCGTTCCTGGAGATGTACTGAAGCTTCCCGATAATCCGGGGGTATATCGTTTCTTCAATGAAGAGGATGAACTGATCTACGTAGGCAAAGCCAAAAGTTTAAAAAAGCGGGTTTCAAGCTACTTCAACAAACAAGCCGGGGTAAACCGAAAAACCAGACGTCTGGTATCGGAAATAAAAGCCATTGAAGTCACCCTTGTCAACTCGGAGTTCGATGCGCTTTTGCTTGAAAATAGTCTGATAAAGCAAAACCAGCCCAAGTACAACATCCTTCTTAAAGACGACAAAACCTTTCCCTACCTGTGTGTTTCCAACGAAAGGTTTCCTCGCATATACAGCACTCGCAAGTTTATTCCCAGCAACGGTACATACTTCGGGCCTTACGCCAGTGTAAAAGCCATGAACAATGTGTTGAGGCTCATTAACAACCTCTTTACCCTACGCACCTGTAGATACGACCTGAGCGAAGAGAATATTACCAAAGGAAAGTTCAAAGTATGCCTGGAATACCATATTGGCAACTGCAAAGGTCCATGTGAAGGCCTGCAGAGCGAAACAGACTATCTGAACGACATAGACCAGGCGGTTAACATTCTTAAAGGCAACCTTTCCATTCCCAGGCAATATTTTAAAGAACATATGAATTCTGCTGCAGCACAACTGGAGTTTGAAGCAGCACAAAAATTTAAGGATAAACTGGAATTGCTGGAAAGGTTCCAGTCCAAATCGCTGGTGGTTAACCCCAAGATCGCAGACCTGGATGTATTCACCATTGTTGCCGATGAAAAGTTTGCCTTTGTAAACTACCTGAGAATTAAAAACGGCACCATTAACCTATCGCAAACCTCAGAGATTAAGAAAAAACTAAACGAATCGGACGAGGAGATTCTAACTCTTCTGATCGTGGAACTAAGAGATAAATTTCAGAGCTCTGCCAGAGAAGTACTCACCAATAAAGAGCTGGATATAGCCTCCGAAAATTTTAAAATGATATTGCCCCAACGGGGAGATAAAAAGAAGTTGATCGAACTATCACTAAAGAATGCTCTGTTCGCCAAAAAAGAGAAATACACTTCGCTAGAAAATGTGAAAGACAAAAGCAACCGGGTACTCAAACAACTGCAGGCAGACCTATCGCTTCGTGAGTTGCCAACCCATATTGAATGCTTCGATAACTCCAATATTCAAGGCACAAATCCGGTAGCCAGCATGGTTTGCTTTAAAATGGGGCGACCCTCCAAAAAAGATTACCGACACTTTAAAATTAAAACTGTTGTTGGGCCCGATGATTTTGGGTCTATGAGAGAGGTTGTTGGCCGCAGGTATTCGCGCTTGCTCAAAGAAGAAGCTCCTCTGCCCAAGCTCATTGTAATAGATGGTGGCAAAGGACAGCTCAATGCGGCCTGTGAGGCGCTCAAAGAACTCAACCTATACGGACAAATTCCGATCATAGGAATTGCAAAACGCTTAGAAGAACTCTACTTTCCGGAAGACTCATTTCCTATTCACATCGATAAAAAATCAGAGTCACTTCGGCTCATTCAAAAGCTAAGGGATGAAGCCCACCGCTTTGCCATTAATTTTCATAGAGACCTGCGAAGCAAAAACAGCTTCAATTTTGAGCTGGAAGAAGTAAAAGGATTAGGGAGGGTAACGGTGGACAAGCTGCTCAAGGAATTTGGTACTATGAGCAAAATAGAGCAAGCTAGCGAAGAAGAACTTATTGCCCTTGTTGGCGAAGCCCGCACCCGACTTATTAAAAACTTCTTTAACCAGAAACGAGAAGCACAATAGGCCAAGGCCTATAACAAAAAAGGGAGCTTATTGAAGCCCCCCTTTCTTATATTCTGTTTAACTGAATTCTTAATATTCCCAGAGGTTATGCATTTTCTCTAGCAACTCATGTCTCTTTTTCATGGCTTGCTCAATAATGCTGTAGTCATAGTCAGATCGGCCAAAGAGCGTCTGTATATTATCATCATCAGCATTTTGAAACTTAGTAATGTATGAGCTAAACAAGCGTAGGTCAAAGGCATGAGCAAAGTTTATATTTCTATCGCGCGGATTCTTTGGGTTGTACCAATAAGCCGCATTTTTGTTTGACTCCGCGTACACCTTTTCAATGTAAGCTACCAACTCCTGATACTTCACTCGAACAATTTCGCGTTCCGTTCCGGCAACTGTAGCCTTAGGTGGCGCAACTAGCGTAATAGAAACAATATCCCACTTGGCCAAAGACTGATTTCTATCGAATATGAGATCTTCTTCTATAAGCAAAACATCTAAATCTCCCTTATTTGCCGGATCGAGAGGTTTGGCCTCCGCATTCTGCTGATATTCCGCATCAATAATAGAGTCTAGACGGGCATCGGAGTAGTTGGCGTAAATGCCACCGTCCCGCGTTTTAAGCTCTGCCCTGTCTTGAGCCCTAAAAGCCTCATCATAATTGCCCAAAGCTGTAGACATATCCTTCAGGTTATTCCTAAAGTCTGCCTCAGAAAGAATCACCTCATCATCGAAGCCTTTGGCTCCGGTTTCGAAAGTTGCGTATGGAGTAATACCCACCTGCTGATCTAAGGCCTGGCTCTTGGCTTCATAGTAGTCTTCTATGCCTTTAAGAATGATCTCCGTAATGCGAGACTCTTTGGCGTTCCAGGCCGAATTTAACTTTTCGTTAAAATTCATCTTGGACCAGAGTCTTATACTCCACATTACGTCTTCATCGCGAATGGGCCGTACCGAAAACTCGTTATTGAGTTTTCGGGCACTATTAAGGCCGGCAACTTTAGTAGTGCTTTCTATGGTTTGCAAAAATTTGGCAGGGTTTGTTCCACTGCCCTCGTCCTGAGCGTTCAAGACTGTGACAAAACACAGTACTAATAAAATTGCTAAGCCTTTTTTCATTTTAGTTAATATTTATCGTTACGTCTCCCGTAAAACGAATCGGAATCTGCTCTTCTTTATAGTTGAAGCGAACAATTTCTTCAACATAAACCACTATTCTGTCTCCTGAAGCCATTCGGCTAACCAATTGAGACAGATCTACTCTCGACATGGGCTTATCAATAGGAATAACCCCTTTTGTAGTTTTTCCACGGGCCAGGGTTACACTTCCTTTGCTCACCAAGAAAGTAGCATCGTCTTTATAACGCTCGGCAAAATCGGGGTCAGACTGTAGCAACAGGTTAATTACTGTTGGCTTCTCGTCCATACCATTCTTTGCATCATACGGCTGACCGTTAGGTCTTACTTCAAGTCTTGGAAGCGGTACAGGCTTGGCTTGAAATTCTCTTGAACCAATATAGAACCCACCGCTCGAAACATCAATCTTCAACTCACGCTGTGTAGGCACTACCAGTATTTCACCTTTCTGGCTCCCTGAATTAAAGGTTCCACCGGTTACTTTGAAAGATGGCTGATAGGCTGGCCCCAAAGCCGGCACATTAATGTTCAAATTGTTGGCACAACCCAGGTAGAGAACCTCTACTGATGCACTTCGTACATCAATTACCGGTTTGGCCACCTGATACTCATGTCGCTTAGTTCTGGTAATGGTTCCGCCAGAACCGTCCTGAGCGGTTATTTCAACTTCGAAAAACTTTTGTGCCAATCCGTTGGCATCGTACTCACTGTTTTGCGCTGAAGCCGGAATACTAATTATTCCTCTTCCGTTGACTACCGGTATATCCTGTCCGTTCACTTTGATCTCCGGTTGTAGCTTAGAGTTACCCAGAGTCAAAAAGGCCTGAGCACTGAAGTCTAGTCCGGCTGTCACAATATTTGACTCAGAAAGCACTGTAGCCTGAGCATAGTCTATCCCCGCAAATGCACCCTTTAAAAACTCATCTTGAGAAATCTCAGCAGAAGCTGTTCCTGAAGAAGGGTTTTGTCTTGGCGTTGTTCTTGGAGTAGGCGCTGCTTCATCTTCAGAAGAAGAATTATCGGGCTGGCTGGCAGGTTGAGTGTTAGTCACCACCAAATCGGCCAATGTAGGAATGCTATTAGGGTCTGTAGAAACAGCCGTTCCTACCATTCCTTTTAGCTTATTGAGTGCCTCTGACTCTTTACTGAAAATCTGATTTTTGTAGAAAGTAAGCTGCGCAAGAACTGAGGCCAACGGAGCCTTATAGAAGTTAAAATGGGCGTAATCTTCTTTTTTTGCCTCGGCATTGTTTTCGTAAAATTTAATGTCGTTGGCATCAATGGCTATAGACTTCATCCACTCCGGGTTCATTCCTCCTTTACCCAACAAACTGATAATCTCATTTACTTTGAGAGGGTATTCATCCAGTCTTCTTTTAAGCTCCTCAGCATTCTTTTTATTCACCAGATAGTTAGAGGGCTCTTCGTATTTTTTAAGCGTAGACCGCTCGTATATTTTAGAAGTGTCTCCTCCGGTAGATACTTTACCGAGTTCCAGTTTCAGATTGTCCAGATAGTTAGCGAGGTCAAGGGTATACAACCGTACCTGCTCGGCCACTTTTTGCACAGCCACATCGCCATCTTTTTCACCTTGATTGGTTACATCGTTTTGGATGCTGGTAAGTACATTCTGGTTGTAGTCCATAAAGGACTCATTAGAAACTTTGAGTCCGTTTTCTATAAGAACGAACTTTTCCAATACCGTATCCTTAATCTGCAAGGCGAGAAGAGCTGTTAGCACGAGATACATCATGCCAATCATCTTCTGCCGTGGGGTTTCTTTACCTCCTGCCATAATCGATCAGGTTTAGTTATTGGTTTGTTTCATTGCAGAAAGCATTGCACCATATACCTTGTTCAGCGAGGTAATATTGGTGTTTAGCTGAGCCATTTGGGCTTGGAATTCTTCCGTAGCCTTGGCTGTGTTCATGGCTCCTTTAATCATGGTTTCCATGTTAGAAAGGTAACCTTTCATATACTTAGCTACAGACTCCGTATCGGTAAGCTCGGCCTTGTAGGCACCACTAAGCGCCTGCAGTTGTGTTGCAGCTTCTTTGAGCTGAACCTGATACTGCTCAGTAGCCGCCTTAAGCTGTGCCTGATTGGCACCAGAACCTTTTACGGTGTTGGCTACTTCAGCAAAAGCCGAAGCGGCCTGATTAGTAGACTGGTCTATCTTAGATAAAGATGCTGCAGCCGTTTTCGCATTTTTAGCGTACTCATCAGTTGCTACAGCGGCATTAGACATACTGGCCAGTTGTTTGGCATTCTGAGCCAAATTGTCCATTCCTTCTTTCAGGCTTTGAAGGCCGTCTTTGCTTATAGCCGCCTGCTTAAGCATTTTTTCAAGGGTAATATCGTCTTTCTTTTCTGGGGCACCACCGCCTTTCACGGTCGCATGGTATAATTCTTTCGTATAATCTGTGGCTTTGGGTTCAAAGGCAGCGAAAGCAAAGATGAGTGCTTCCGTACCAAGACCAATAATTAGCATAAGAGTAGCACCGGCCCATCCGTTCAATTTGAACATGGCACCTACAATTACTACAGAGGCACCTAGACCATAGATTTTCGGCATTACGTTGCCGTAGAAGTTTTGGGTAAATTTACTAGCCATTTGTTTTATCAGTTGGGTTGAAGATCAATTTGATAGTTGTTGTTAAAGCGGGTTATTTTGACCGAGGTCATCCATAGCACATCTAAATCCAATTGAAGCAGAGGCCACGTCTCGGTATTCAAAAGTTCTTGTTCCGGTTTGGAGGTAATAGGAAATATCATTCCAGGCTCCTCCTCTTACCACCTTCTTTCCGTAGTGAGGGCTGTCTTTTTCCGATAAGGTATCGTATAAAAACATTGGGTTCAGATCCCACACCAGTGGATTGTATACAGGAGAGAAGTCGTCTCTACACCATTCCGCTACGTTGCCTGCCATGTTATACAAGTTGAATGGGTTAGGCAAAAATGAATTTACCGGAGCAGTGTATGGGTAACCATCATCTGCATAGGCGCCTCTGCCTGGCTTAAAATTGGCCAGAAAGCAACCATCGCGGTTTCTGGTATACGGACCACCCCATGGGTATTTCACAATTTCTTTTCCTCCTCTGGCTGCATACTCCCATTCTGCCTCCGTAGGCAGTCTAAAGTTGGGATATCTAAATTCCATTGGGGAAGTATCTACAAAAGTGCTCGACTCAGGACCACTGGCTGCTCCTCCTTGGGGGCCTACGGCTCCTAACGGGCCTGCAGCTCCGGCATTCGGGTCGCCCTGATTTTTCTTTTTACCGAAAGAGAAGAGTCCACCCCCTCCTTCATTTTTGGCTTGCTGGCCATTGTTCAGGAAAATGGTTCTCCAGGCAGCAAATTTTTCAGCAGCATCCCAGCTAACTCCTACTACAGGGTAATTGTCAAAAGAAACGTGCTGGTGATAATATTGAGTCATTCGGTCGCCATAGTGGTATGTAAACTCCTGCTCCCAAACTTTGGGGTTAGGAACTACCGTGGCTAAAAATTCGCGGGTGTAGTATCGATCGCCCTTTTCGGCCAAATCGGCCACATGGTATAGAAATTGGCGATACTCATTGTTGGTGATTTCCTCAGCATCCATAAAAAAGGAGCTGACAGTAATTTGTCTGTTGAAGTTAATTTGTGAGGCTGCCACATCTTCATCGGCCTGGCCCATGTAGAATGTTCCTCCAGGTATTTGAACCATTCCGTAGGGTAGTTCCTGATACCATCCTTCTCTGTCGAGCACACCCAGCAACTGGCCTTCATCGACCAACGCCTGCTCTTTTCCTCCTCCACTTAGAAAGCCTTCGAACATACTGCACCCAGTGTTCAAAGAAAGAAGTGCCATAAATAACAGACCCAGTATAGACTTCTTCATTGTTTTAGTTTTAATCTATTTGCCAGTTCAAAAACAAGCCTCATTTGGCAAATAAAGCGCGAAAATTAATATTTTATTGTTAGTATTCCACCCACAGGTAGAAAATTCTACAATCCTTAATCTTAAGTAAACTTTTGTTTAGTAACGGTATCTGGGGGTTCTTATGATGTTCCTTCCCAGATTTATTCCGTTGCCCTTGCTGGAAAATTTATAAATGAGCATAATCTCTTGAGAGGTCGGCTCTTTACTATTTCTATCAGCAAGAACTAAATCCAGCGCATATCCCAACGCCAGGCTTCGATCTTTTAGTATGCTGTAGCCAATCATTACCGATGCCGATTCTGATTGACGGTAAGCAACACCGGCCCAAAGCTGATCATTGTAGCGTCCTACAACGCTCAAGTCCCATGAGTAGGAATCAAATCCTACAGATTTCAGCAATAAAGTCGGAGTGATCGTAACCTCTGGGCTTAGTGCATAATCGTAGCCCGCTGTTAAATAGTAGTGTCGAATTAATTGATTGGCAATTTGATCTTGTCCAAAATCAAATTTTGGTTGAAGTAAGTGATTTGTACTGAAACCACCAAAAAAATTTCCTTTTCTGTAGAGTATACCCATGCCGAGATCCGGCCGTAACTGAGATTCCTTTCCGGTTAAACCCACCAGGTCATCGCTCGGATCGACCAGCACTAGCTCATCGAAATCAAGGCCGCTGGAAAAAAAGCCTGCGTTGAGCCCAATGCTCAGTGAGGCATCTCCCTGAAGAGCAATGTAGTAAGACCCTGACAGCTTGAACTCTATGTTATTGGAGGGGCCCAGATTGTCGTTCACTAAATGAACTCCCAACCCACCATTCCACCATTGTGATAGAGTGCTGTAGCTAATAAATTGGGTATTTGGGGCGCCTCCGGGGTTTATTGTGCCTTCGTACCCAAACCACTGGGAGCGATGAATTGCTGTAAGTGTATTGGCATTGGAAAGGCCCGTAAAAGCCGAGTTGTAGTACATGGGATTAAACATGTACTGGGTAAACTGAGCATCTTGTTGTGCTCTTAGGCCCACAACGAGGAGGCTGAAAACAATGGCAATGAAGGCCTTTCTTGACATAATCAGGTAACGCGAAAGTTAAATGATTTATTTAATCACTTTCCCAATAATACAAGAAAACTAGCTTTTGCCCTTACGAGTTGCGAGAATTACAGATTATTTGCCTTTTTAATGTACAGCTCCAGTGCTCCTGTCATAGACGGTGCGTTGGGCTGAGGAGCCTCAATATCTATAATAAGGTTGGCTTCTCGGGCAGCCTGTGCTGTAGTTGGGCCAAAAACCGCAATTCGTGTATCGTTTTGTTTGAACTCCGGAAAGTTTACGAACAATGAGTTTATTCCACTTGGGCTGTAAAACGCTAAGATGTCATACGTAACATCGTCCAGGTCAGACAAATCGCTGGCCACTGTTTCGTAAATAACAGCTTCTGAAAACTTGAATCCGTTTTCTTCCAAATAGCCCGGAATATCGTCTTTTCTAATGTTGGAGCAAGGAAACAAGTATTTCTCGTTTTTATGCTTTTTAAGAATTTCTATAAGGTCCTGAGCGGTACGTGAGCCGGTAAAAATCTTTCTTTTCCTAACCACAATGTACTTCTGCAGGTAATGAGCCGTTTGTTCCGATATACAGAAATACTTCATATCTGCAGGAACCTCAATTTTCAGGTCTTTGCAAATGGTAAAGAAGTGGTCTACGGCATTGCGGCTGGTAAATATGATGGCCGTATGATTTAAGATATCAATCTTCTGTTTTCTAAACTCTTTAGCAGAAATCGGATCGACCTGAATGAAAGGCCTGAAATCAATCTTTATTCCGTATTTGTCTGCTAAAGTATAGTAAGGAGATTTAGGATCTGAAGGCTTTGGTTGAGAAACGAGGATACTTTTTACGGGTTTTAGCCTTTCCTCATACGTGCTATTGGACATATTCTTCCCTGCTTTTTAATCTAATCTGGCTTGTCAAACTAACAGATTCAATCCTAGCAAAGTAGGTATTAATTCTGTGCTGCAAAGGTAAGAAAATATATATAAGTTGCTACTGGCTCCCAGGTTACGAATTTTTAAAAAGAGGTTGAAGAATCTGAAAACCAGATAAAAGGCCAAAGTAGCCAGAATAAGTTTGACTGTAAATTCAGGAAATGAAAACCTTCCGAAGAGCGAAATGGCCAATATGAGGTACATTACCACAGAAAGACCATTGTTCATTAGCTGAATCTCAGAAAAATGCCTGGACTGATCGGTGGGAATGCCAAAAAGCCAACCAAACCAGGCCACAAACAAAAATTTGAGAAAAAACAAAAACTGAATGGCCATAGCTGTTAGTAGCCAAACCAACAGACCTTTCCCCATAGATTCTATGACCAACCATGGAATCATAGCCTGCACGGCTGGAGTGAACAGATAGAGACAAACTGCAGCAAAACTAAAATTGAGCGACAATACCGCGGTGAAGTAAAAATTTTCGGTGCTGAACAAGCGTATGCCTGACCCAAAGTCGTCTCGCAGACGAGTAGAGAAAAAGCGTGCATAGCTATATACCGAAGCAAACAGCTTTGGATACACTACCCTGGAAATGGCATAGATAACAAAAAGAGCCATGGCCATGACTATGGCCAAATCGCGGTAAAAGAATTGAATGCTGCTTGTCTCTTGCATTAAAATCTGGTGGTAAACCCAAAGTGTATTTTGGATTGGCTAAAGTTAATGGCTCCGGTTGAATCGGCCGTGCCTAAAGCATAAACAAAATTGAAAATGCCGGTTCCGGTAGCAAAACTAATACCCGCGCCCATTCCCAAGGCCCATTCTCCCCTGTTGGCGTTGCTCACAAAATTTTGCTCCAAATAGCCCACATCAGAAAAGAGCAGCAAGTAAGAAGAGTCTTCCAAAAAGTAGCGATACTCCAGATTGCTATAGGCAAAGCCTGTTGCAAAAAAGTAACTATCATTGAAGCCTCTTATACTATTGAGCCCGCCCAGCCGATAGGCATCGTTTCTAAAAAGGTTTTTAGAAGATAAATAACCCCCATGCAAAGTGGCATAAAAGATAGCCCTGGAACCCAAAACCAGATATTTTTCTACATCCAGATCGTACTGAAGTTGCAGCGTTTTCATATCAACATCGGTATAAAGTTCATTGGGCAGTTCTGCGTTTTGTCTGATCACCTTATTACCAATGCTTGTGTTCAACTCCAGACTTAAGCCTCTTCGGGGAAAAAACACATCGTCCAAGCCGTTGTAGCTATACCTCAAGCCATAACGGTTTAGTCTAAAATCCAGAATATCCGGAAGTCTATGGCTGTCGGCATAGGCCGAAGTTGCTATAAGATCGGTAGCCACCAAATGAGTAACTACTCCCAGGTTGGCATTAAAGCCCAAGTTTATGTTTAAGTCCAGGCCAAGTACTCTCCGGTTAAAAGTAGAGTCCTGTTTAAGGAAATCGAACTGGCTGCGTAAAGACAAAGCACTACCCAGCAAGTGGGGTTGGTCAAAATTGAACTTCAATGTTTGGGTTTCCTCACTCAACCTTCTCCAGTGCAAGCCAATGTGTCTGCCCGAAGCAAATGGGTTGTACAAGTCGAGATCGAACTGGCCGGTAACAAGTAGGCCTCCGCTACGGCTGTTGTTAGGCAAAAAACCAATAATTCCATCGAGCCTGTTTACGGGTCTTTTTTCCACAGAAAGTGTGACTCTTGCCTCGCTATTCTGAAAACTGAGCAGAGGAGGTCTTGTAAGCTTTACATAATTGAGCTTTCTCAACCTTGGTACTATTGCATCTACCAGTTGTTGGTTGTACGGTTGCCCCAGGTGTATACCCAGATAGGCCATGGCAAACTTTGGTTTTAAAATTTGAGGCTGCTCAATGCGCACAGAATCAAAGTTTATAGGCGGGCCCAAATCTACCTGCAGGGTAGCAGAAAGGTAATTTTGCTCAATACTAAGCGAATCGTACTTAATAGATGCAAATGGAAATGCGTTGCGCTCTGCAAACCGAAGTATTCTCTTTTCCAATGCCGCCAGTTGGCCGGGGTTGAATGGTTTGTTGTTGAAATGCCGTTCCCGCAGGTTTAGTTTTCGCCAAAAGTCATCGGCCAAATTTCCCTTTCTTAATTCCAACCACTGAAAACGTGGGCCAATAATCATTTCTACCTGTAGGGTGTCTTCTTTAGAGGTGAATTGCTTTGGATGAGCCAAGAGGTATCCTTCCTGATGAAGAAGTTGTACCAGTTTTTGAACTTCTTTTACAGCCGCAACACTATCGACCAGTTGACCGGAATAGTTATAGGTGTTCAGCACAACTTGTTCGTTGGCCGAAGTTGTGACTACTAACCTTACCTGCTGAGCCTGCACCGACAGCAGGGACAGAAAAAAAAGCAGGAAGCAACTGCAAAAAGTAAGTCGGTGTATTGGCATAGCTTATATTTAGGCGAAAATTACAAAACTTTGGCCGGCCTCTATCTACACATTCCTTTCTGCAAAAAAGCATGTCATTATTGCGACTTCCACTTTACTCAATCGCTCAGGCAAATTGACGATATGGTGGATGCTATTTGCAAAGAATTGGTTCTACAAAACGAGTTTTTGGGGAAAGACTCGATATACAGTATCTATTTTGGTGGTGGCACCCCATCCTTACTCGAGCACCACCACCTAAAACAGATTATGAAGGTAATTAAGTATGAATATGACCTGGCCAGTAATATTGAAATTACCTTAGAAGCCAACCCCGATGATTTGAGCCGAGAAAAGTTGCAGGCATTTTATGACAATGGTGTTAACCGACTGAGCATTGGCATTCAAAGCTTTAACAACGACCATTTAAAATGGATGAACCGACAGCACTCCGGAGAAGAGGCCGTAGAAGCTGTTTATGAAGCCCGGCAAGTGGGTTTCGAAAACATTAGTGTTGACCTCATCTATGCCGTGCCTTATGGCGACCATAGTATTTGGGAAAACGATCTGAAACAGGCTTTGCGACTTAGGCCGGAACATATTTCTTCTTACTGCCTTACCATTGAACCCAAAACGGCTTTTGGCAAATGGCTGGAACAAGGCAAGCTCTATGAGGTTGAAGAGGAGTTTGCGGCCGAGCAATTTGAAATGCTCATTGATACACTACGCCAATATGGTTATGACCAGTACGAGATTTCTAATTTTGCCCAACCGGGTTACGAATCGCGGCACAATAGCAACTATTGGAAGGATGAAAAGTATTTGGGCGTTGGTCCTTCGGCACATTCATACAATGGAAAGTTCCGAAAGGCAAACGTAGCCAATAACGCCAAGTATCTTCTGGGGCTATCGGAAAACAAAATTCCATTTGAAGTAATACACCTGAGCAAGGAAGACCAGGCCAATGAGTATATCCTTACTTCGTTGCGTACCAAGTGGGGGTTAAATCTCAATCATCTCAAGAATAAATATGGTGTAGACTTGCTAATGGTTCACAGAGATTACCTGAATAAACTTTCTTTGCAGGACCTTCTTTATGAAGAAGATGAACACCTGATTCTTACCGATTCGGGGAAGCTACTGGCCGACAAAGTGGCCTCCGACCTGTTTATTGAGTTGAATCCTTAGCCCTACTTTCTTGTTGTTCTACTTCTTTCAGTACCTCATCAAAGGTTCCCTGAGCATACTGCGGAAAGTATTCATCTACAATGGTTCGGATGAAATTCACATCCAAGCCGGCTCGAATGTAGTTTTTTAGAAGGCTAATTTCGACTTCACGAGTTTTTTCAGGCCCTAAATCCTCATTCACCACTTTTAAAATGTCCTCAGCCAGTTCGGCTACGTTTTCCAGCTTTCCTGCCCGGAGTCGGGCGGCACCAATGAACCTATAGAAAGCAAAGCGATTTTCTGCTTCCAGAATTTTTCGCTGTGGGTCGTTTTCAGCCAAAGACGAGGGCACCAGGTTGTACCGCTGACCAAAATTGGTCATAAGTCTTTCG
>NZ_DDDQ01000119.1:0-44624 GCF_002336325.1 Roseivirga sp. UBA1976
AAAGTACCGGCCAAAATATTCAGAACCCCATTCCGGCCGGTTTGCGACTTAGCGGAAAAGTGAACAACAACCTGAGGTTGGGGCTATTGAGTATGCAGGCCGGTGAAAACGATGAGGCAGGCTTGCCTTCATACAATTACTCGGTACTTTCATTGCAGCAAAAAGTTCTGGCAAGGTCCAATGTCTCTTTCTTGTTCGTGAACAAACAAACCTTTGCCGATATTACAGAATACGACCCCAGGTTCTACGCCAAATGGAATCGCACGGTGGGAATGGACTACAACCATGCTTCGGCTGACAACGTGTGGAATGGTAAACTGTTCTACCATCAATCGTTCGAAGAAGCAAAAACAGACGATTCCTTTGCCTCCGGCTTTGAGGTAAACTACGATATACCCAAATGGTCGTGGCGAATGTCAGGTCAAATGGTTGGAGCCAATTACAATCCGGAGGTAGGATTTGTAAGGAGAAGAGACATTCGCCAGCTCAATAGCACCGTTCAATATGCCATATTTCCTAAGAAAGGCCCTGTGCAGCGGCACGGGCCGGGTTTTGATTTTGACATGGTCTGGAACGAAACATATGGGTTTTTAGATTGGGACATGAACATTCTTTATGATGTGAATTGGAAAAGTTCGGCCCGTTTCAGTGCTCGCCTTCGCAGGCAGTACACCTATCTTTTCAATGGTTTCGACCCCAGTGGTTCCGGTGGCCTCAGATTGCCCAGTGGCACGGGGTATCATAACAACATGATCATTGCCAGCTACAATTCTGACCAGCCTAAGGTGCTATCGTTCGACTTGCGTACGCGCTCCGGAGAGTACTTTAACGGAACACGGATTAACCTGGAAGGAGGGATTAACTTTCGCTATCAACCGCTGGGCTTTACCAGCCTGAGTTTTGCCTACAACAATATAAAATTACCCGATCCGTATAATGATGCTGTCTTGTTCCTTATTGGGCCGCGTTTCGATTTCACCTTTACCAAATCTCTTTTTTGGACCACATTTATTCAATACAATACACAGATTGAAAACCTAAACATTAATTCGCGTCTGCAGTGGAGATTTGCTCCGGTTTCCGATTTCTTTTTGGTGTATACCGATAATTACCTGGCTACAGACGATGAGGGATTTATTAATCTGGGGCCTTCTAAAAACCGTGCCTTGGTGTTTAAACTTACTTATTGGCTTAATTTTTAGCCGCGTATATTTTTTAACTGGTCTTTGCCGGAGGTATTAAAAACAAAAGAGAACGGACTGTTTTCAGCCCGTTCTCTTTTGATATATCTATTGAGAAACAAGACTCTCTTTAGTTGCCTTTTTTGGCCGGAGTGTTGTACGGAGGTACGGTTACTTTAGGTGTAGGATTGGCCTCAAGCAAGCGCAAAGCTTCTTGCACGGCTTTTTCCAGTTGAAGGTCTCTACCATCAGTAAGTGCTCTGGCCGTCTGCCTTACATTTATGTCGGCAGGAACTCCTTCGTTTTCTGCTACAAATACATTGTTTATGGGGTCAAACACGGCATTGTCCGGTGCTGTGAGGGAACCTCCGTCAACCATGGCGTAGTGGGTCGATGATTTGACCAAACCACCCCAGGTTCTGGCTCCAATGAGTGGCCCGGCTTTTTGCTGTCGGAACACCCAGGGGAAGAAATCTCCTCCTGAGCCGGCCAGTTCATTAATGAGTAATACCTTAGGGCCTAAAATGCCAGCTGGGAGTCTGAAAGGTCGGCCATTAGGAACCTCGTTGGTAAGCCCTGCTCTTAGCGAGCGGGTCATTAAGTCTACCATATAGTCATCGAGCAGGCCGCCTCCATTAAATCGTTCATCAATTACAGCACCTTCTTTATCTTGTTGAGCAAAGAAATAGCGGTTAAAGTTGACGTAGCCACCACCACCGGTATTGGGAACCCACACATAGGCCAGGCGGCCGTTAGAAAGTTCGTCTACCTTGCGTCTGTTATCTTCAACCCAGGCTCGCTGGCGCAAGGCATTTTCACTTCGAATGGGCTCAACCACTTCGGTCCAGGAGCCTTCAAAGCTTGGTTTGTCATTGATATGAATTATCGTCTGTTTACCGGCTGTGCCATCGAGCAACTGCTGTGGGTCCTGGCTGGCATCTAACTCATTACCGTTAACTCCCACCAGGTAGTAGCCGGTTTGTACTTTAATACCCGGCCTATCTAACGGACTGGTAAGCCCTGGATTCCAGCTTTCGGTGGTGTATATACGTTCTATGCGCCAACGGTTTTTGTCTATGGTAAAATCGGCCCCAAGAAGCCCCATACTCGAGCGTTCAATGTCGGGATAGTCGCCACCGCCAACAAAACTGTGTCCTACAGAGAGCTCGCCATTCATTTGGTCGAGAATATAGTTGAGGTCATCCCGGTGTTTTACGAACGGAATTAGTGGAGCATAGCGGTTGTACACCGTGTTCCAGTCGCGGCCATGCATGTTCGGGTCATAGAAGTAATCTCGCTCATACCTCCAGGCTTCTTCAAAAATCTGCTGCCACTCCTGAGAACGATCGAGTTTCATTTCCAGATTGACCGAAAGAGTCTCACCACCTTTTCCGCTTGGGCCACCGGTATTGGTTACAGACCATCGGCCACCAGAGCGAACCAGCATTTTTTTGCCATCGGCCGAAATGCTGAATTGATTTACCCCGGTAAGGAACTCATCGGCCTTTCTTTTGTCAAGAGAGAACTTGTGCAGTGTGAGGGCAAAGCTGCCTGCGGGCCTTTCGGCCAAAAACACGCTGCCGGAAGGGCCTGCGGCAGTGGCCACATAATTGCCGGTAGGTAGCGGGAGGGCTATGGTACGCCTGGCAATATTTTCGAAATCAATACGAATACCTTTGTCTGCTTCAGTTTTCTCTTCTTCTTTCTTACCTGAATCTTCTTTGGTTTCTTTTTTTACTTCCTCTTCATCGCTTTTCGGTATAAATGGCGACTCCTGATCGTTTTGAAGAACTACCACATAAGCGGCATAGCTTGGGTCGGCTGTCATGGAACTGGTGTTAGCCCACCCGGAGCCGAGGGCTACATCGGTGCTGGCCAGGAAGTAGAAGTGCTTCTGGTCGTTGTCCCAGGCCGGAGAAAAGGCATCGGCAAAATCGTCAGTCAGTTGGTTGATGCTGTTGTCCTCACTGTTCCATACCATTATTCTTCTAAAGTTGTTGTTGCCTGATTTGGCATAGGCCAGTTGCTTGGAATCTGGAGACCAAACAATGCCGGTTGAGCCTCTCTCCAGATTATTTCCACCCACATCAATAGTTTTAATCTCTCCATTCTCCACATTCAATACTCTGATTCTTACGTCATCGTCTACAAATGCAATGTGTTTGCCATCGGGCGACCAGGTAGGCTCCCAGGCTAGTTTAGATTCACCAATACTAAAACTGGTGGGGGTTGAAAGTCCGTCCTGATCTGTAAAATAGATGCGGTAACCTTTTCCGTCCATATCAGAAAACCAAGCAATTTTATCGCCTTTTGGCGACCATATAGGTCTCCTGTCGGCAGCATCTGAAGATTGGGTTAAGTTTCTGGGGTCTCCAAATTCAACCGGAACAGTAAAAATTTCTCCTCGAGCCTCCATAACGGCACGTTTTCCGGTAGGGGAAAGCGATACGCTGGTGGCTCGGTTGGTTACATTTTCCCATTTGGTTTCGGCCCAGGGAAAATCACCTACTACAGTAATGTTGAGTTGAGAGGTATTGCCGCTGGCTGGGTCTACCAGGTGTAGATAACCGTTTTGTTCAATAATCAGCTGGCCATTGGCTCCGGCATTCAGGTATTTTACATCGGTGCCGCTAAAACGGGTGATTTGTTTCAGGGCTTTACTGCGCGTGTCATAGGCCCAAACGTTCATGGTCCAGTCTCGGTCGGAAAGAAAATAGATGGTATTTCCTATCCATAGGGGTTGAATGTCTACTGTTCGCTCTTCGTGGGGCAGTAGCTCTTCCGACTGATTGGCGGGGTTAAGAATAATAAGTGGGGTGTTTTGGCCACCTCTGTAGTTTCTCCATTCAGAGTCCCAACGGCTCATTTTGTCTACCACTAATTGTCTGCCGTTGGGTGAGAAGGAGGCATCGTAGCCCCATTGATGAGAAAGCAGGGTAGAAGGACCACCTTCTACAGGTACCGTCCAGAGTCTGTTGTAAGAGGTGGGGGCACTTTCTCTTGAACTGGCATACAAAATCTTGCTGCCATCGGGAGACCAACCCCTTACATAAGCTGCCGAAGGGTGCCAGGTTATGCGCCTGGGAGTGCCTCCGTTTTTAGACACTATATAAATGGCTGTATTGCCCGACCGATTGGAACTAAAAGCAATCCATTGACCATCTGGCGACAGGTGAGGGTTGCTCTCTATGGCCGGGGTACTGGTTATTCGGTTTACATTTTGGCCATTTGTGTCTGCAATCCACACATCGGAACCATAGGTAAATACTATGTGCTGATTGCTCATGGAGGGTTCTCGCAATAGCCTTGTGCCTTGGGCGACAAGGGCGGGTGCCAGGCAAAGCCACAATAAAAGCAGAGTGGCGATGCGGTAGGTTGAGTTTTTCATGGGCTTTTGTTGTCTTGTTTTGATCGATTCTTTAAAGTAATCAATTCTTGGCTCAGTAACCTTAAGGCTATGGCAAGCGGACAACAGAAGTGATGAGCTCGAACCTTTTAGTGGAAGAAGATATAGGAAATAATAATGGCTGCTATAATTCCTGCAAAGTCGGCTACAAGTCCTGCTCCGGCCGCATAGCGCGTGTTTTTAATTTTTACAGCTCCAAAGTAAACAGCTAGCACATAAAAAGTAGTCTCAGTAGAGCCTTGTAACACTGAAGCTACTTTACCGGCAAACGAATCTACTCCCAGAGCTGGGTTATCAAAGATATCGAGCATAGCGGCTCTTGCTCCGGATCCACTGAGTGGCTTCATCCATGCAACTGGCAATGCATCTACAAAGTCAGTATTGATACCCAAAAATTCAAAGAACAGTCTGAAGCCATTATTGATAAACTCAAGTGCGCCTGAAGTTCTGAACATACCAATGGCCACCAATATGGCAATAAGGTAGGGGATAATTTTGATGGCTACATTAAACCCGTCTTTTCCTCCTTCAATCAGAGCTTCGTATACGTTCACTTTTTTACGTATGGCCATGAGTATGAATACCACTACAATACCCAGTAAAATAATGGCTGCGGCTACTCCTGATATGACAGAGACCTGTTCCTGGGGTATGGAGCTAAAGTACCACAAGGCCGCTGAGATGAGTAAGGTAAGGCTTCCTAAGTAGCCTAGAATAACTTTATTGAATAGGTTGATTTTTTGAATAATGGCTACGGTTATCAGCCCTATAAGTGTAGAAAAATAAGTGGTTAAGAGTATAGGAATGAAAACATCGGCAGGGTTTAGTGCTCCCTCGGTGGCACGATAGGCCATAATGGAAACCGGAATGAGGGTGAGCCCGCTGGTGTTGAGTACCAGAAACATAATCTGGGCATTGGTAGCCGTTTTTTTATTGGGATTGAGCTCTTGCAGGCCTTCCATGGTTTTGAGTCCCATGGGAGTGGCTGCGTTGTCCAGGCCAAGAAAGTTCATGGAAAAATTCATGAGCATGGGGCCAAACACAGGGTGATTCTTAGGTATTTCGGGGAAAATACGGATGAATAGTGGGCTAATGAGTTTAGACATTATAGCCACCACACCGCCTTTTTCGCCTACTTTCATGATGCCCATCCATAGGGTAAGAGCTCCCGTGAGTCCAATGGAAATTTCGAAGCCGGTTTTGGCCGTATCGAAGGTGCTTTGAAGAATGGCAGGAAAAACCGTAGTATCGCCAAAAAATATCAGCTTAATGAGGGCAACAACAAATGCAATAAGAAAAAACGCTATCCAAAAGTAGTTAAGAGCCATAGCACAATCTTAGCCAAATAAATTTAAAATATGTACTGCCGCCAGGCCGGCCGTTTCGGTACGCAGACGACTTTCTCCCAAAGTTACTTTTCGATAGCCTGAGCTTATGGCTTGCTGAAGCTCTTGCTCCGAAAAATCACCCTCGGGACCAATAAGCACTACTGAGTGCTGACCGGGTTCGACCAATTCTCGCAAATGAATGGGATTGTCAAAGTCTACATAGGCAATATAGCGGTGGGGAAGGTCACAATGGCTTAAAAAGCTCTGCAGCTTAACCATTTCATCGATTTGAGGGAGCCTGGCTTTGAGCGATTGCTTCATGGCACTGACCGCTTTTTTTATCAGTCGGTCTGTTTTCAGTACGTTGCGTTCAGCATTTTGGCAGAGTACGAAACTGATTCGATCTACCCCAAACTCTACGGATTTTTCAACAAACCACTCAATCCTATCGAGATTCTTTGTGGGAGCTATGGCTATGTGCCGAAAGCCATCACGCTGTTTTTCTTTTTCGGTTTCAAGAACCTCAAACCGACAGCGTCTGAAATTGGCTTCTGTTATGGTAGCCGTAAAGAAATGCCCTTTTCCGTCTACCAATCGCAGTAAATCACCTTCAGTCTTGCGCAGTACCTTTATGGCGTGGCGTGACTCTTCCGGGTCGAGTTCTGTGACTCCGTTCAGTACATCGGGTTGATAAAACAATTGCATGGGTAGTGCGAAAATAGGAAGAGTATCTCGCTAAACAATTATATTCGTTGCAATGCAGCACAAGAAGTTCTTTAGTGCAAGACATTACCAGTGGTTTGTAGTAACCGCCAATCTGGTAATGATTGCGGTTTGGTTTCTGGCCAACAATGGCCTGGCTTTCTGGGACGATTTTACTTACCTAAATTTTGCCAGGCAAATCAATGAAGGTTCGTTTGAGCTGGGTACTAATCACTTTACCAGCAGGGTGGCTTTGCTTTATCCAACGGCTTGGGTTATTGAGCTATTGGGTATTAATGAATGGACCATTACGCTGTACCCTTTGCTTTGTGGTTTAATCATTCTCAACCTTACGCTATGGCTGGGGCATTTGTATCACCACTGGTTGGGTGTTTTAGCAGCGACAATTCTTGTATGTGACTATCACATCATCACCTTTATTACACACCTTTTTCCGGAAATGCCCATGGCACTGTTCATTTTTATGGCTTTGGTGGCCTATGACAGGGTGAACAGACGGGAGGGAGATCACAGACTAGCTGCGCTGATTACTGCAACTGCTTTATTTCTGGCCTATCTTACCAAAATGACGGTGATTTTGATTGTGCCGCTATTCTTGTACCTCTTTTTCAACGATTATAAAAGAAGACAGACCAATAAGAGCTACTGGATGATTACTCTTGTTTTACTGATCTTTTTTGTAGTAGCCAATGGGTTTTGGTATCAGGAGGTATATGGAGACTTTTTTTATCGCTTCAAAAATATTTCGAACAATCACGAGGCTTCGGCTAAGACCTTCTTCGATAAAGATAACCTCACCCTGCTCAAACGGCTGACCTATTTACCATTACTGGGATTTTTAAGAGGAGGTTTTTTTGTGCCGCTCCTTTTTTGTTTGCCGGCATTACTCACTACTCGGAGGAAACACTGGAGGTTGGAAAGTCCGGAGCATTTGTGGAGGGTTTCTGTCATTATGATTTTAGTTACCTGGTGGTTTATGAGTACCAACTGGAGGTATTATAGCCCCATGCCGGTAGACACCCGGCACATTACATTTCTTATTCCGCTTATGCTGATGGCTGGAGGCTTCTACTGGATTGAGACCCACCTGCTAAGTGCTATTCGTTACACGAGAGCCAAATTTCTTTTGGCCATTCTTTTGGTTATTCCGGCCTATAAAGTCAGTAGTTCAGGGGAAAGGAATTTTAGAGAATTAAAAGAGGCGGTGGAGCACAACCTGCTTCCTGATACAGGGAGAGTTCGGGTCTTTACTGACGGACTGACTTCTTATGGGTATCCTTATTTCTACAATTTTCAGGCAACTGACCATAATTATGTTTGGTTTTCTGAGTTGAATGGCTCTGCTCCATTGGCAGGAGACTACTTGTTGCTTAACCCGGCCTTTTTGAACGATCGCTACCATGACCATGAAAACCTGGAAGCACTAAAGGTGATGGCGCGCGAAAGCGGGTTGGAATTGAAACCGCTAAGGAATGGTAAGGTGCAGCTTTGGCGTTGGGTAGAGGAGTAAAAAAAGAAACTGCCTTAAACAGGCCTGATTTCGGCACTGCCTAAAGCAGTTTTTATACGTTTAAGGTTGTTTTTAACCTATTTTTTTCAATTGTGTTTCGCCAGCTTTCATGATGGCGTATTCTTTCCATTGCTCAAATTCATCGTTGCTCAGCACCTTTTCGGCTGCACCGGCATCGGGCGGAATAAAGGTGAACTCAGATTCCCACCATTTTTGAGCATACTCTCGCGCCTGATTTTTGTCTATTTCAAATTGGTTGACCTGACCGTCTCCAACCAACCAGGGTTTTTCCTGAGAGCTGTATTTTTGAAAAATCATGGTACGCATTTTTGTACCCATCTCGTCTTTGCGCTCAAAGTGCGCTTTGGAGTAAGCCAGAGTTTCCGGCTCTACCATTTTGTTATCCCAAAACCGTTTTGATTTGATGATTTGAGAGGAGGTAAGCAAGTAACCTTCTCCGAACTCAAGAAGCGAGCCTTCAAGGTCGCACGAACGAACCGGTTTCTTTTTTTTCTTACCGAAACTGAATAATCCCATTGTTGTAATATTTGAGTTTTATAACCTTTTGCAATATGCAAAGAAATTTGCAAATGCGGTTTCTAATTTTTTGAATACGTGTCGGACACAGGCCTGCTCAAAAAATATTATTGAGCGGATTTAAGACGCTCTATAAGGTCGATATATTGTGTCATGGCCTCTTCTTTACTCATGCCTTCCAGCTTTTTCCAGGCGTTGTATTTGGCAGCGGCCTTAAAGTCAAAGCCTCCCGGAGGGTCCTCCGTATTGTTGCCTTGAGTGGCTTGTTTGTAGAGACTGTATATTTTTAGCAGGTCTTCGTTAGAAGGTCTTTCGCTTAAATTATTTGCCGATTTTGCAGCATTTTCGAAGTTTTCTTGTAAGCTCATCTGAAATTTTAACTATATCTTGATGCGAATCTAGAAAACATTTCTTTTTGGCCTAATGAAACTCCGAGTACTTTGCCTTACCCTGATTGTGATTTTAATGAGCCAGCAACCATTGTTTGGCCAGGAGAGTTACAGCAGATTCTATCAGGCGGGACCGGTGGCTAAATTGCTTACGGCAAAAATGACGCTGGATAATAGTGAGATAGATCTGGCGGAAGGAGGTTCTGAGATAGGCTATCAGTTTGGTTTTTTCTTTCGGGCCAATGTAGAAAATGTATACGTACAACCGTCTGTACTGCTTTCAAAAATCAAAACCCAATTGGTGTTTCTCAATTATGACAATGTGCCCAATTTTAATCCGAGAGCCGATTTTGAATTCAATACGCTGGAACTTCCTGTAGACATTGGCTATCGAATAGGTAATTTACGTCTGCAAATGGGACCCTCTTTCAGTATTCTGCTTTCGGGCCATCGCTCATTCTTAAATGAGATAGAGAAGGTGAGCGATAGCTACAACCGAACCAGCATGATGTGGCATTTTGGACTTGGGGGCGATTTTGACCGCGTAATGATTGATATCAATTACGAGTTTGGTTTAAGCAAAACCGGGGAGAGCCTTGGGCGTTTGTTGGGGCGCGAGTTCATTCCAAAGCAAAGGCAATGGGTGATTAGCGTAGGCCTCAATTTTCTTAATGATTATTGACTCAGCGTATTGGCGTAGCCGGAGTATAAAAAACCGGAAATAGCGGGATAGAGTCGCTATTTCCGGCTTAACGTAAGTATCTACACTTTACCTGGCGGGTTTCAACCAGTAATCGCGTAGTTTAAGCTGTTCTTCCGATGGGTTTTCCGTAAACTGAAGTCCCAGCGGTATTTGGACTTCTACTTGCTGATTTTTGGCAGAAAGCTTCACTTCTTTACCTTCTCCGTCTACTTCTCTCCAAACCGTCATGGTGAAGGTTTCTAAACCCGGTATTTTTTGCACCTGAGCGCCTAAGAAGGCATTAAGCTCGGGGCCATAGGCCGGAAACTTATCGCCATTCATGGCTAGAATTATGTCGCCTTTCTTAAGCCCTAATGCATTGGCCAGAGCATCGTTGGCGGCTTCATTACCAATAGCCAAACGCTGCTCACCCTTATGTTGCACCAGGGTAATATTGTTTTGGTTAATGGCAAAAGAGTGTTGTTTGGTAGTGCCATTGTCAATAACATCTACTCCCACTTTAGCGAAAATTTCTTTGTAGGGTAGAGGGGTGGTTCCACTCACATAGGTAGTGAGGAAGTTGCGGATTTCCGGATAGGTGAGGTCAACTATTTCATCGAAAAGTTCTTCATCTTTAAATGATTTGCTAGGACCGTATTTCTTGGAGAGGTCGGCCATCATGTTCTGTACTCCATAAGCACCGTCTGATAGTTCGCGCAAGCGAATGTCCAATGCTGCTCCAATGAGTGCGCCTTTCTGGTATACGTTGTAATACTGGTCGGCATGCTCATCGAGAGCACCAAGGCTCAGTTCGGTAAAGGGAAGTTCATCTTTGAACTGCTGTGAGATAATAATTTTCTCCTGTAGCATTTGTAGGTATTGCTCTGGAGTTACAAGGCCATATTTCACTTGTACACTACCGGCAAAATACTCGGTCATGCCTTCATACAACCACAGGTGTCTCGACATTTTCGGGTTGTTGAAGTCGAAACTTCCAATCTCCTCTGAGTGGATATTGAGTGGCGTAACGATATGAAAAAACTCATGAGCCGCGAAGTCGCGCAGCTGTTGCTGCATTTGCTCTATGGTTTGCTCAGGCATATAATACACAGAGCTATACGAATGCTCCAGGGCTCCGTAAGAAGTTACGGGCTGATCGGTAAAGTAGAACAAAAACGCATATTTGTCTACTGGTAGTTTTCCACCAAGAAATTCGTTTTGAGCACTAAGCACCTCTCGAATGCTCTCGGCAATTTGAGCAGCCGTTATGCGCTTGTTGGGGGAGTAGCTGGCAATCAATACGTCTGTATTGGCTACTTTAATAATGGCCGTATCGGCCTTGCTGTACATAAGTGGTGAGTCTACCAGCCGATCGTAGTCTTCCACTTTGAACTGGTCAACAGCCAGATCTTGGTGATTAGCTTCGGGGCTGAGCTTACCGATTAGTGGAGGGTTACTTTCGGCCTTAAGTCCGGTAGCTCCATAAAACTCTTTGGAGCGAATGAAGTTCAATTCGAACTCTTCTTTCTTCATTCCTTCAAAGTAGCCGAAGAAGCCCGAGGTGTTGATAATAAAGTTTTTACCTTCTTCTATGTTGGTACCGGCAGGTTGAAAGATATCTGGGCCGGGTTTGTCGGTATCGTAGGTATCTTCTACCATGTAGGTGATTTTGCGTAGCTTTTTCGCATTGCTAATCTTCCACGAGTTATCGTCCAAACGTTCCACTTCCATTAGTTTGCCCTTTTTATCATAGGCTTTTAAGTCGGACACCATGCGGCCATAGTCGGCAATGGCATAGGTGCCGGGGATAATTTTGGGCATATAGAAAACAATTTCCTTCTCCTTTATTTTTGGTGTTTCCAGCTCTACAAATACTTTGTCGTCAGCCACCCGGGTTAGGTCTACGGTATATTTATAGGGGTCAGCTGCAAATACACTGGTGCTTAAGAGCAGTGCCAGCAGCACAAATTTTAGTTGCTTCATTCTAGATTAGTTTTGGTAATACAGATTGGACGTCAAATAAACAGGATTGTTATGAATGCGATGTTAACAAACGCAAAAAATATTCTCTAGGCCGATGTTGCCTATTTAATGGGGTCTGAGGCTCTGGTAGGAAAATGAAGGGTGAAAACAGTGCCTGTATGAGGCGAAGTATCTAAGGTTAGCTGCCCTTTGTGAAGCCTCATAATTTGTCGGGATAAGGACAGGCCAATGCCGGAGCCTCCTTCTTTGGTGGAGTAGAACGGAACAAAGATGTGTTCCAATACCTCATCGGGAATTCCGGGGCCGTTATCGGCAATTTTCAGAAGTAGTTCGCCTGCTAGTGGTTCGGTAGATATGGTGATTACGGGCGACCTTGAGGCATTGAGGGCTTCTATGGCGTTTTTAATGAGGTTAATAATTACCTGCTCAACAAGGTCGGAATCGGCCTGAATCACTCCGGTGAGATTAGGAGTTTCTACGGTGATTTGCCTTGTTTTAAATTCTGATTCAAAAAGCTTTAGTGTATTGTTTATCAGTGTTTTAATGTTTGTTTGTGCTATTTTTGGTTTAGGTATTTTTGTAAGCCGGTCGTAGGTAGAAACAAAGTGGGCCAATCCTTTGCTACGGCTTTCGATGGTTTCAATTCCACCAATTACATCCTTTATTAATTCATCATCTAGTCTGGAAATGTCTTTGCTTCCGTTCTCTGTTTTCAACATTTGCAAAAGTACTTCAGAAAGGGTGCTGATAGGGATTACCGAGTTTTTGATTTCATGGGTGAGCACACGAATGAGTTTTTGCCAGCTTTCAATTTCCTGGGCATCGAGCTCACTTTTTATGTCTTGAAAAGACACCAGTTTAAAGTTTTCTTCTTTCAAGCGAAACTCTGTAGCCAAAACCGATAGGTGATAGAGCTGACCATTGAGTTGAGCTTTGATAAGAGCCTTTTCGCCATGATTCATTTGGACTATGGTGGTAGCAATGGTAGGTGCAATGCTTTCTATGCCTTTTACCGAAGTAATCTGCTTTTTGCCGAACAACTGCTGTGCTGCCCGATTGTAGAGCTTTATTTTAAGGTCTTTGTCGTAGCAAACTACGGCCACGCGAACGTGTTCTACAATGGTTTGCAAATAGAGCAGATTGGAGGCTTTTTCCTGGCTTAGCTCCTTCAATACTTCGTTAATCTCATGGAAGGCATAATTGAGGTCGCTTTTTTTCTTGAAGTGATAGGTGTTGGTAAAATCGCCCTGTTTGATAGAAAGTAGAAATTGTGCGAGTTCGCGTTTCGATCGTTCTATATATCGGATCAGACTAACTAATACCAGCAGCCATGCCAGAATAAGCCAGAAGGAGACAAGCCAAAAGTGGGTTGAAGTGAGTACATAAATGGAGGAATAACCCAGAGCAAGGAGTAATAGTATTCGAGCGATAATGTGCCAGCGAAAGTACTTATACTCCATTATCGGGCATTTTTATTGACATAAAACACGAGCAATCGCATTTCTGTGTCTAGCATATTTTTGCAGCCCCAACGAATACCGAAGTTAATATTCATCAATGCCCCTTTCTTGTAGGTATAAATGGAAGTTGCTGCTTTATAGCCCTGCAGTTCAGTTTCCAGGCTTATGGGGTCGTTGGTGCCAAACACGTAACTTTCTTTTTGATCGCGCACATCGAAGTACATATAGCAGTCTGTTTTGGCCAGCAGGTACATGCGTACGGTGGTCTGATCGTCTATGCGTAGTTGGGTGGTTGTGGAGTTGTCAATGCCCTTGAGTGTGAACTTATAAGTGCCCCAATAAGCCCAGTCGTTGGTTTCGTCTTTCAATTGGGCTTCCCGAATCGTTTTGGCCACATCATCGATCGATTGTTGGGCATAAGCAGTGCTTACGGCCAATAGTAAGCTAAATATGAAAAAAACACGCATCTATGATTGGTCGAAAATTCTAAAATAGTGAGAAATGGCGAAAGATGTGGGGCTGCTCAGGTGAAAAGAAGGCCATGCGAGAATTATGGGTTTGCAGATGCCTTTCAGAGTTTGTATTTCTCCATTTTTCGATAGAGCGTGCTACGGCCTACTCCCAGGGCTTTGGCAGCCTGTGTAAGGTTGCCATCGGCATTGCGGATGGCGTTTTGTATGGCCTGCTTTTCCATTTCTTCCATGTTGAAAGTGTCAGTGGCAATTACATTTTGATTGGGCCTTTCTACCAGCAAGAAATCTTCCGGAGCAAGGAGGGGAGAATTAGACATTATAATGGCACGCTCTATGGCATGCTGTAGTTCGCGTACGTTGCCGGGCCAGGAGTAGGCTTTGAGTTTGTTTATGGTGGTTTCATTGAGCCTCATTTTCTCCTTCTTATACTTTTTGCCATAGATTTTGAGAAAGTGTCTGGCGAGGGGTTCTATATCCTCTATTCGCTCTCTAAGTGGGGGGAGTTTAATTTCAACTGTGTTGATACGATATAGGAGGTCTTGTCTAAACTCTTTTTCGCTGGCCATTTCATAGAGAGGCATATTGGTGGCGCAAATGAGCCTGGTATCTAGAGGAATAGCTTTATTAGAACCTACCCGGGTAACTTGCTTAAACTGCAGTGTGGTAAGCAATTTGGCCTGCATGGCTAGTGAAAGATTACCAATTTCATCTAGAAACAAGGTGCCATGGTTTGCTATTTCAAAACGGCCGGGTCGGTTTTCATGTGCATCGGTAAAGGCTCCTTTTACATGACCAAAGAGTTCCGATTGAAAGAGCGATTCGGTAACGGCCCCTAGGTCTACCTTTATAAAGTTTTCGTCAACACGCGGAGAGCTGTTATGAATGGCCCTGGCTACTAGTTCTTTTCCGGTACCGTTTTCGCCCAGAATGAGTACATTGGCATCGGTAGCTGCTACTTTCTTAATGGCCTCAAATACAGGCTTCATGGCAGGGCTTACCGAAACTATTTCTTCATAAGCCTTGTGCTGATCTCGTACTACAATTTTTTGGCTGGCCTTAAGGTTTTCGAGTTGCTTTTTGGTTTTACTCAATTCGTAAATAGCTGTAACGGTTGCCAAAAGTTTTTCCTTTTGCCAGGGCTTTACCAAAAAGTCTACAGCACCTTCTTTCATGGCTTCCACAGCAATATCTATATCTCCATAGGCTGTGTTCATGAGCACATGCGCGTCAGGGTCTTTCGCCAGAACTTTGCGCAAGAGTTTAATCCCTTCTTTACCGCTGGTAAGGCCATAAGAGAAGTTCATGTCCAAAACGATCACATCATAACTTCTTTCATTCAAAAGAAAGTCTAACTTCATGGGATCGCTTTCTGTAATTACCGTTTCGAAGTGTTGCTTGAGGATCATTTTTGCGGTGTACAATACACCTTGATCATCATCTAGCACCAATATCTTACCATCGACTTTGGACATGCATTCAGGGAATAGTGAGTTCTTACACGAAAGTAGGAATTGTGTCATTATGAGACAAGCCATCGTTTCAGTATGACACAAAAATAATGATAGTTGGTAGGATGTATTTTATAAGTGCATGATAATGAAGTAATTATGTTATTGGCATGCGATATGGATATTGAGAGATAAAAGAAGATTAATGTTCAAGAATTATTTCAAAACAACACTCAGGTCATTGAAAAAGCAGAAGCTATTCTCAATGATCAATATTTTTGGTTTAGCGGTCAGTCTTACTGCCGCCATTTTTATTTTTCAATATGCCGGATATCAGTTGAGTTTCGATCAGCACTTCAATGATCATCAGCTCATTTACCGAGTAATGAATGATAGATATGAAGGCGACCAGTTGATTCAAAGAGGGCAGATCACCTATTCAGCTGTTGGTCCTCAGTTATCAGAAGATTACCCTGAAGTAGCTTTTAGTACCACTTTAAATTTTTACACGAATCTCCTGATCAGATATGATGAGAATAAGATCGTTCAAGACAGGGTGCCTTTTGCAGACGCCAACTTCTTCAATGTATTTGAACATGAGCTGTTAGCAGGAAATAAAGATGAGTTATTGAAAGAACCTCTGTCTACCGTATTGACTATTTCGGCTGCAGAAAAGTTGATAGGGCCAAAGGATTCTCCCAATGAATACCTCGATGAGGTGATCTATTTTCATGAAGATGGTTTTAAGGTTGTGGGAGTCATCGCTGATATTCCTCAAAATAGTAGTCTTGTTTTCGATATTTTACTGTCTAGAGAAACATTGATCGGGTGGTGGGGAGAAACAGCCAGGTTTTCTTGGACAGGTTCTGATTACTTTCATTACCTCAGATTAGAAAAGGGAGCAGATGCTCAGTTACTGGAATCAAAGTTAGAAGATTTCAGCAACCGGTATTTTAAAGGAAATCAGGTGACCGGAACTTTTGAAAAATTTCACCTTCAACCCTTAGCTGAGGTACATTTAGATGAGACATATGAATATGAAACTCATGCAACCATTAATGGACAACTCATCAATATATTGATGCTCATCGCCTTCTTCATCCTGATCATGGCCTGGGTGAATTACATCAACTTGACTACCTCAAGATCTCTCCAAAGGGCAAAAGAGGTTGGAATGAGAAAGGTAGTCGGGGCTAGTATTTGGCAGCTGCGGTTTCAGTTCTTGCAAGAGGCAGTAATTGTCAATTTACTCGGGCTTGTTTTAGCGGTCACCATAGTTCAAATATTTCAACAACAGTACAATCAATTTACCAATGTTGATTACACATTATTCGATACCGTTTTATTAAAATTCAAAGGTGTTTCAATAATTGTCTGGTTTCTTGGAATATTCTCCGTAGGTACGATTGCTTCAGCTTCTTATCCAGCATTTGTCTTGAGCAAATACATGCCTGTACACATGCTCAAAGGCAATTATTCTCAATCTTCGACTGGAAATTTGTTGAGAAAATCCTTGGTTGTTTTTCAGTTCATTCTTTCAACCTCATTGATTGCCTTTACTGTGGTGGTGACAAATCAGACCAATTTTATCAGGGAATATGATCTAGGATATAATACAAGTCAGGTGCTCAATATCAATGGACCCATGGACACCAACTTGGACACCACATTCGTAACGACAATTCATGCTTTCATCAATGAATTAGAGAGTAATTCGATGATCGAAAAAGTAGGGGTGACCACAGCGGAATTTGGAGAGCAATTGCCTAGAACGTTCAATGTAAGGCGAATTGGGAGCGATGAAGGTGTCATGTTGAATCGCTTGGGTGCTAACTATGGTTTCTTTGAAGTTTATAATATCGATCTACTTGCTGGAAGGAGTTTTAGAATTGAAGACCATAATAGAGACGGTCAGCAAATTGATAAACTCGTTTTGAATGACAAAGCCCGAGAATTGCTCGGTTTTCAAAGTCCAGCAGATGCCGTGAATAAGAAAGTTCAGCTTTTTGGGCGGGAATTCTTCGTGATCGGAGTTACCGATAATTTCCACTTTAGGTCGGTTAAGCAATCAGTAGAACCGATCTTATTCTTACCATTTTATGAGGTAGATGGGGACACATATCATATCCGCTATCAGACCCAGAATACACAAGAAGTGGTAAGCTTTGTTTCTGACAAGTATGATGAGTTTTTTCCAGGAGATCAGTTTGAATATGGCTTTATGGATGCAAAAGTTCAGAGTCAATATGAGCAAGAGGTTCAATTTGGTAAGGTATTCAGTGTTTTTTCATTTGTAGGCATCTCCATTGCCTGTTTGGGATTGGTCGGTTTAGTTGGTTACTCTGCAACAAAGAGAACGAAAGAGATTGGTGTGAGAAAAGTTCTAGGAGCAAGTGTTTTAGATATTCTGAAGGTGATTTCTGTAGACTTTTTATTCCTAATTGGAATAGCTACTCTTTTAGCCTTACCAATCATCTACATTGGTGCAAGAAACTGGCTTAATTCATTTCAGAACAGGATTGAATTATCACCCTGGTTTTTTCTTTTTCCAGTTCTTCTGGTATTTATGATGGCTGTTTTAGTCATCATTAGCCAAACCATGAAAACAGCGCAAGACAACCCGGTTAATTCTTTAAGAGAAGACTAATTCAAATCAAAACTGAAGCCATGCTTAGAAATCATCTTTTCATTGCAATAAGAAACTTCCGAAAGCGCAAAGCCTTCACTTTTATCAATGTGCTGGGTCTGACTGTGGGCATGACGGTATGTCTGCTTATATTAAGCTATGCTAAATACGAGTTGAGTTATGATAGGTATCATCAAAACTCTGAATTGATCTATAGGGTCACCGTTGATCTGTATTCAGGTGAGGTTTTACAGAATCAGGATGCCCAATGCTACCCTTCTGTTGGACCCTTGGCTGTAGAAGTCTTTCCCGAGATCGAGAATTACGGAATGGCTCGACATATTGGTAGAATTCTGATCAAGAATAAACAAGTGGCATTCAATGAAGACAGAGTATACTTTGCTAATCCTGGATGGTTGGAGGTCTTCGACTGGGATGTGATTCAAGGAAATCCAAATGAGGCCCTAGATCAGCCAGATGAGGTAGTATTAACAGAATCCATAGCAAAGAAAATATTTGGTGATCAAGATCCGATCGGACAGACGTTAACTTTGGTGCCAGGAGGGGGTGAGGTTGATATGAAAGTAACAGCAGTTATTAAAGACGTGCCTCAAAATTCCCATCTAAAATTTGACGTGCTTGTTTCATGGCAATCGGGTGTCAAATACCTCGATTGGCAGGAGGAGAATTGGAATGCTAACAATGAATTCATGTATCTTCTTTCCAATTCGCCTTTAGATGGAAGCTTTGATGATAAGCTAAACAGGGCATTAGAAGAACGAGTAAAAGAAGAACGTGAAGAAAGACTAGTTACGCAGCCCCTTGAAGAGATTCATTTGTATTCAAATAAATCCTTTGAGGCGGAAGTCAACGGAGACATCAAGATCGTTAATATTTTACTGATTGTTGCTGGATTTGTATTGCTCGTTGCTTGGGTCAACTACATTAATCTATCCACTGCAAAATCTCTGGAAAGAGCTAAAGAGGTTGGAGTAAGGAAGGTCTTAGGTACTTCTAGAGCTTCATTGATCTTTCAGTTTCTGATGGAGTCATTTCTGATCAATCTTTTCGCTTTGATTCTAACTTTCACCTGTCTACAAGGGGTTTTACCAATGTTCAACAGCTTTGCTGCTCTAGATCTTGGCATCAATGTTTTGGATGATCAACTGTTGTTTTGGCAGGTCATCGGTTTCTATGTTATCGGGTCTTTAGCCTCAGGCCTTTATCCAGCTTTTATATTATCCGGATATAAACCTATGGTGGTTTTACGTGGCAAGCTAAGAGACTCTAAGAGAGGCTCTTATTTACGTAGGGGATTGGTGGTTTTTCAATTCTTGATCACCATGGTTTTACTCGTTGGAACATTAGTTATTTACTTGCAGGTAGACTTTATGAGGAATCAAAAACTTGGTTTTGACAAGGATCAAGTGCTCGTGTTAAGAGCTCCATTACTACCAGATGATGATCAGGTGATCTCTGAAAAGCTGAATTTATTAAGGACCTCTCTTCATACCATTCCTCAGGTTTCCAATGTGGGTTTTTCCGAAACTATGATAGGAAGAGGAACTATTGATTTGAACAGTACCACTGGCTTAACATCGATCGAAACTAATATTGGTGGTAACCTCAATTTCTACATGTACAGGGTTGATACGGCCTATTTAAACACTTTGGGTATTGAGCTTTTGGCTGGAAGAAATTTTGGACCGCAACTTGACGCCCCTGCATTCGCAGATGACTCAAACCTACTAAGTGGAATCATCTTGAATGAAACAGGTAGAGAAATGCTTGGATATGCTACAAATGAACAGGCCATTGAAAGTCGTGTAAAACTATGGGGAAAGGAGAGGAGGATAGTAGGAGTGATTGACGACTACAACCATAATTCGCTCAAGCTTAAAGTTGACCCATTATTCTTGATGTTCGATAAGTATCTCGCTTCTGCAAGTTTTATTTCCATCAAGCTTAATGAAGGTATAGAGAATTATAGCCAAGTGATTACAGCCATAAAGTCGAAGTATGATGAGATATACAGTGAAAGTGATTTTGAATATTACTTTTTAAATGAAGACTTCGATCGACAATACAAAGCCGATCAGCAATTTGGAAGCATATTTACCAGTTTCTCATTGATCACCATTTTTGTTGCTGTATTGGGCTTGTTCGGCTTAGTTCTTTACGAAGTTCAACAAAGAATCAAGGAAATAGGTATACGGAAGGTTTTGGGTGCATCTGTGAGTTCCATCATAAGATTGTTTTCATCAGACTTTTTGAAACTCATTGGTATATCGATCATTGTTTCGATTCCCTTGGCCTACTTGAGTATGCAGCAGTGGTTGGATACCTATGCATATCGCATTGAACTCAATTTGTTTCTTTTCCTTGTCCCGGCTTTGATACTCGTACTAATTGCTTTGTCAACCGTTGTTATTCAGGCATTGAGAGTGGCACGTGCAAACCCTGTTGATGCCCTGAGAAGTGAATAAAAAATAAGCCCTGACAAATTATTGTCAGGGCTTTAGTCAACCAAAACATATTTGCAAACTTAATTGCCTCCACCACGCCTTTGCATCGGTGGGTTTTCCTTTTTCCATGCCTCGTACTTGGTCCACTGGGCCTCTGTGAAAATTTCTTTAAGTTTCTTGTCAAGGGCCTTTTGGTTTTCTTCCATGGCGCTGCGCATGCCCTCTCGGTCTCCTGAGGCCATCAGTTCGCGCATTTTCTCGCGCATTGTGTTTTGATTTTCTAGCAATACATCATAGGTTTTTTTGTATTGCTCATCGGAAAGACCAAACTTTTCCTGCCAGTCTTGAGCACGCTCTTTGGCTACAGTTTCGGGGCTCATTCGGCCACCGCCCTGGCCTCCCTGACCGCGCTGACCACCACGTTGTCCGCCTCCACCACCTTGGGCGTAGGCTGCTGTCAGGCCAAAAGCCACCAGCATGGTAAATAAGAGTGATAACTTTCTCATGAATTGAAATTTGGTGGTTAGACCACCGGGTCATGAGAAGGTTTAACCGAGTGAAGATTGCCTAGGCTATTTCTCCAGAACCAAGCAGTTCATTGCCCTGATACCAAGCCACAAATTGCCCCGGAGCAATACCTTTCTGATGGTCTTTAAAAATGAAATAGACACCCTCGGGCTCACAGTGTAGGGTCACTTGCTCTAAAGGTTGTCGATAACGGATTCGCCCCAGATACTCGGCCGATTCTCCAGGCTGTAATGCCAGATCGGGCCTTACCCAGTGCACATCTTTGTTGGCTACAAAGAGGCCTTTTCGTAGTAAGCCCGGATGATTTTCGCCTTGTCCGGTGTAGATTATATTGTTTTCGGTATCTTTTTCGATTACGAAAAGAGGTTCTGGGGTTCCTCCAACTCCTAGGCCTTTTCGTTGCCCAATGGTGTAGTAGTGCGCTCCATTGTGTTCTCCAACTACCTTACCATCAGTAGGTTGGTATGAGTAGGGCTTTGTGAGTGCAATTAGTTCATCTTTCTTAGTGGAGTAGGTTGCATTTCCGTTCTGACGATAAGCCTCAAAATTTTCGGCTGATGCTTCTAATTCTCTTATTTCACCTTTCTTTGGCTTGAGTTGCTGTTGCAAAAAATCGGGTAAGCGCACTTTTCCAATGAAGCAAAGCCCTTGGGAGTCCTTCTTTTCGGCTGTTATGAGGCCCTGTTCTTTGGCAATTTTTCGTACGTCTGACTTTTGCAAATGCCCTATAGGAAACAATGCTTTAGACAGTTGTTTCTGGTTTAACTGGCAAAGAAAATAGCTCTGGTCTTTATTGGCATCGGCTCCGGCAAGCAAACGGTGTACAGTCTCCCCGTTTACCTCAACGGTCTCCTTTTGTACGTAATGGCCGGTGGCCACATAGTCCGCCTTCAGTTGCATGGCTGCATTGAGAAATATATCGAACTTTACCTCCCGGTTGCAAAGTACATCAGGATTGGGGGTGCGTCCTTTTTCATACTCGCGGAACATATAATCAACTATACGTTCTTTGTATTGCTCGCTCAGGTCTATGACATGAAAAGGAATGCCCAGTTTTTCGGCAACCGCCAGAGCATCGTTGCTGTCTTCTACCCAGGGGCATTCATCGGAGATAATTACAGAATCATCAACCCAGTTGCGCATAAACATGGCAATAACTTCATAGCCCTGTTCAATTAGCAAATGAGCTGTTACACTCGAATCGACACCACCTGATAAACCAACAACAACTCTTTCTTTCATTTTTCTACCAATTAGTAGGCCTAACAATGAATGGACAAAAATAGTTGAATTGTTGGGTAAAAAGTATTGACACCATCATTCTGTGCCTTAGCGCCAGAAACTATCTCATCATAATTGGGGTGGAAATATCTTGCCATAGCCCAAGTCTCACTATATTGACTCTACTTTCAGTAGTGCTTATTAGCACTAAAGCTCTATTTTAACAGGAATATCATGAAGCCATTTTTTGCCGCTATATTGTTTGTTAGCCTTTCCTCGTTTATGGCCAAAGCACAGCCCAAGCCTACGGAAGGATCCTATGAGCTATACCTAACTCAGATAGCCGCTGCGGAGGCTTTTTTACAGCTCAATAAAATAAGCGAAGCAAAGAAATATCTATATCGAACAGACGAGAGTCTAAGAGGTTTGGAGTGGCATTTTCTTAATAAGTTTCTCGACCAAAGTGAAAAGCAAATAACCGGAGAAGGGGTTAAGGCTTTTGCAGATATAAAAGTTAGTCCCAATGGGCAGTATATGGCCGTAGCGGCATCAGACGGCATCATAAGACTATACCGCTTACCCGATTTGTCTGTGACTTTGGAGTTTAAAGGCCATGAGAGTACTGTTTCCAGCTTAGACTTTAGTCCTGATGGTCAGTTTTTGGCCTCAGGTGGTCGTGACCATAAGGTTATACTCTGGAGCCTAAAAACAGGACAACAGGTGTTTGTCAATACTACTGATTTTAGCCAGGGTATCTATCAGGTGAGGTTTAGTCCGGGGGGCAATCTTCTGGGAGTGGTTAGCTGGGAGTTAACAGGTAACAACCCTCCTGTGATGGGCTTCGCCAAGTTGCTAAACGTGGCAACCGGAGAGTTGATACGGAAAATAGAAACGGAGCCTCACCCGGCAGCTGGTCTTGTTTTCACTAAAAACGGGAGCGAAATGATAGTATCGTGCTGGGGGGAGATGGCTATTGCATACAAGGTGGATAGTGGTGAAAAACTGTGGGCCTATGATCTTTCTGATCCGGCAGAGTACAACGCCTTTCATAGCAATGCCCTTAGTCCGGATGGTCATACACTAATGCTGGGCAGCGCAGATCATCGCATTCATATGCTTAATGCTACAACCGGAGAGCTTTTGCGAAAAATTGAATCTTCTGAGGGGCATACAAAAACAGTAAAGGCAATTAGCTATTCGCCCAATGGCAGTTGGGCAGCTTCGGCCGGAGAAGATCAATCTATTTTGGTTTGGAACACCAGTGATATGAGCCGGAAAATCAGACTGATTGGGCATGCGGGTACAGTAAATGCTCTCGCATGGTCTAAAGACAATGCTTTACTTTATTCTGCAGCCAGCGATGGAACACTGAAAGTGTGGAATATTGAGAAACCTTTTGGTCACAGTTTCGAAGTCTGTGACTACGGCCCCTGGCAGTTGACAGCCACACCGGATGCTCGTTGGTTTGGTGCTCCATGCTCTAATACTTTGGGTATTTACTCGGTAGAATCGGGCGGGCAAATTCATGATTTTAAAGACCGGTCCGGACTTGCGGCATCGATGGATGCGAAAGGGCAGCGCTGGGCAACGGCTAGTTTCGATGGTGTTGTAAGGGTTTGGGATGTAGAAGAAGGCAAAGAAATTAAGACGTACGAAGGGCATACTTCTCGAGTTGATGGAGTACTGTATCTAAATAAGGCCAATGCCGTGGCCTCTGTAGGAGATACCACGCTGCGAATTCGGTTCCTGGTCAATGACAGAGAGCTTGTAATACCCATTGGAAAAGGAGCGTTTAGAGTTATTGCCAACCCCACGGAGAGCCAGGCGTTTGTGAGCTTTTCAGACGGCAGGGTAGTGGTATTTAATACTGCCAATTGGCAAATAGATTATACCCTTAATACTGAGGCTTCGATCAATGAGATGGCTATAAGTCCTGATGGCAACTTTCTGGCACTGTTTGGAAGCAAAGGAGCGCAGCTGTGGAACTTGCCTCAAAAATCTATGAAGTATCATTTTACAGACCATGAGCAAACGGGTTATGGTCTCGATTTTTCTCCAGATGGCCGGTATCTCATAACCGGGTCTTACGATCAGACCTTCAGGCTTTGGGATCTAACTACTGGTCAATGTAGCCTTACCTTTCATGGTTATCAGGAAACGGTTTATTCAACTCGCTTCCTGGGGAGTTACAAATTGCTCGTAGGCTCTTCTCAGGGGCAAATGTATTACTACGACTTTACTCCGTCAAAATAAGGAATGACTCTCTTTGGCAGAACTCAGTAATACACAACCGAACAGCACAGAAACTAGGGTTGGTTGTGTATGCCTAAAGGAAATCTGATTTTACGTTTTAAATTAGCTAGGGCAAAACCACAGACATGGTACTGGAGCCTGGTGTTTTAGCATTGGGGTGTACCGTTCCGGCAGCGCCCACATAGGCATTGGTATGGAATGAGTCGCCATATACTCTAAAGTATACGGTTTCACCCGAAGTAAAGCCCATGCTTGCCAGTTCCGAAGCGGTAATGGTCACTTCATTGGTTCCTTGGCCTGAAAAGAAGGCTATGGGGCCTTTTATGCCTTCATTTTCTGTATTGGATACTGTTACTTCAGAGTCGAAGAAAAAGGTTACATAAACAGGGTCGGTGCTAGTACCTACGGGGATAGTTGTAACCCTTACTTTAATATCTCCATTTTTCTGGCTCGGAATGGCGTCATAAATAGCAGTGTTAGAAATCCTGCCCAGAGAAAGCGTGGTAAGGACTGTACCATTCACGCTAAAGCCTTTGTTGTGTTCAACCGTTTTGTAAAAGGTGCCAAAGCCTTCTTTCTTAAATTCCAATTGGTACTCGCCAAAATCTACACTCGAAAAGTTAAACTTTCCACGGTTGTTGGTTTTGGTATTCATGGAGGTGCCTACAATGGTTACCGTCATGTCTTCATAAGCCGTGGGTACACCCTGGCTGTTGTAGAGGTTTACTTCTCCCGATATGGGGCCTTTGGTTTCCGGTTCAACCGGCCCTGAGTCATCACCCGAGTCGCAAGCCCAAGTCAAGGCCAGCATAAACACAAGGAGCAAACTTTTCAGGCTTTTGATTTTTTCGTTCTTCATATTGTACCTGACACCACTAAGGTTATAGAAGTTAAAATTTATGGAATTATTGTGCTTGTCCTTTTAGTTCCTGTTTCTTTTTGGGTAAAAATTGCTCTAAAAGAATAAGACCTGTCCCTACCATGACCGAAACATCGGCCATATTGAAAATGCCGGTATGGGCAAACTGCAGGTCAATGAACAACATATCGGTGACCTCACCATACAAAATCCTGTCGTATAGGTTGCCTACACCTCCGCCAACAATGAATGATAAGGCCCACACACTTATTGGGCTTATGTCTTTGTTGCGGATAAGGTAAACGAAAACGGCCACCATTACAATGGAGGGGAGAATGAGAAGAAGTATGGTTCGCAAGGCAGGAGGCAACGTAGAGCCCATACCCAGAAAGGCTCCCTGATTTTCGACTTTGGTAAGAATGAGGTATTCCCCTAAAACCTCAACCGTTTCGTGGTATTCAAGATTCTTTCTTGCCAGATCTTTGGTAATCTGATCGCAACCAATATTGGCAAAAATAATAACCAGTATGAGGGCTAACCGAGGTATCTTCTTCATGGATTCAACAAATTTCTCCCAAAACTAATTAAAAGGCTTAAAGTGAAAAGCAAGAGCTACAACTTGATGCTAAAAGTGGTGCCATTGGAACCGGTCTGAAAGCTGAGACTGCCGCCATGCAATTGAACAATTTGCCGGGCCAGGCTAAGCCCAATACCTGAACCTTCGGACTTGGTGGTGAAAAAGGGAATGAATATTTGTTCGGCTATTTTCTCGTCAATTCCGGGGCCGTTGTCTGCGACTGTTATTTCTACCTGACCGGTGGCCTCGTGGGGCTTTAGGGCCAGCTGTATTGAACCTGTTTGGGCCGAAACGGCTTCCAGTGCATTTTTTAATAGGTTAATAATTACCTGCTGCATTAAATCAGGGTCTAGTAAAAGTTTCGGGCAATTTTCGTGTACTTCAACTTGAAACCGAATGGTGTCTGCTGGCAGGGTAGACCTGAACAATGTTTCAATTTGTTGTATGAAAGGAGTCGCCTCTATGGTTTCAATGCGTGGAATTGGTATTCGGGTTAGCTTACGGTAGGCTTGTGTGAAATTCATTAAACCCTGGCTTCTGGCTTTTATGGCTCCCATACCTTCTAATAAGGTGCTTTTGTGCTCTGAGGTCTGTGTTGACTTGAGCAGTAGATTCTCTAAACTAGAGGACAATGAGGCTATGGGCGATACGCTGTTCATGATTTCATGGGTGAGTACCCGAATTAACTTTTGCCAGGCCTCCATTTCATTTTGATCGAGTTCAGCGTGAATGTCTTGCAGGGAAACAAGTGTGTATTCTCGTTGCCTCAGTTTGAAGATGCTTGCCGCAACCGAAAACCTATGAATTTGCCCCTGAATGGTTACTCTTACCACCTTTTGTTCGTTGGGTTTCAATTCCAGAATACTCTCGTAGAGTGTGTTTGAAATGGCCTTTACTGAATTAAGTTTGATTACCTCTTTTTGTTCTACCAGAGCTTTAAAGGCTGAGTTGACCACATGCACACGCTCCCTTTCATCGAAGGCCACCACGGCTATTTTTAGCTGGTTAATCATGGTCATGAGGTACTGGTATTGATTGGCCTGGTCTTGAAGGTTCTGCGAAAACTTATCGTTCACCTTGTTGAATTTGTCATAGAGGTCGCTGAGCTGTTTGCTCTCGTGAACGGTGGGGTATTTTATGGTAAAATCGTTGTTTAGAATGGCTTCTAGAAAGTTGCTGGTAATGCGATGGGTACGGTATAGATAGTAAAATAGATTAATGAGCAAGAGCAGGCTAAACAGAGCCAAAAAGAAAATGCGAATCGCATTGTGCTCAATAAAAGCATAGTACAACAGGCCATAACCGAGCAGGGTGAGCCCGGCCAACCGAAGAATAATTTGAAAGCGAAAATCTTTAAATACCATGTTTCTCCATTCTGCGATAAAGGGCTCCACGACTCAAGCCCAACTCTTGGGCTGCATGACTAATATTGCCCTGATGTTTTTTTATGGCCGACTCTATAGCCCATTTTTCCAGATCGTCCAGATTAAAGGAATTGAGGGTACCGCTTTCGGCTTCATTGGTTTCTTTTAGATTAAAGTCGCTTACCTGCAATTGTTTGCCGTCACACATTATAACCGCTCGTTCTATGGCATGCTGCAGCTCTCTGATGTTGCCGGGCCAATCGTATTTTATGAGTCTGTTGATCACATAATCCGGCACATAAAGGCCTGTTTTTTTATATTTCTGCTTATAGCTTTCTAAAAAGTGGTTGGCAAGTAGCGGAATATCTTCTGTTCTTTCTCTAAGTGGGGGCAGCTGAATTTCTATAGTGTTTATTCTAAAGAGCAGGTCTTGTCTGAACTCCTCTGCTTTTACCATATCTTCCAGTTGAGCATTGGTAGCGCAAATCAGGCGTATGTCCAGATCGGTGCTTTTGTTTTCTCCTACACGGGTTACTTTTTGTTCTTGAATAACTCGCAGCAATTTGGCTTGTAAGGGAAGAGAGAGGTTGCCAATTTCATCCAAAAAAAGGGTGCCACCATTGGCTGCTTCAAATTTGCCCATTCTGTCGTTTCGGGCATCGGTAAAGGCTCCTTTCTTATGACCAAAGAGCTCACTTTCAAACAAGGATTCGCTAATGGCTCCCATGTCTACGTTCAGGAAAATCTCTGAGGATCGGTCTGAGGCATTATGAATAGCTCTGGCAACCAGCTCTTTACCTGTGCCATTTTCTCCGGTAATTAACACATTAGCTTTGGTTTTGGCCACCTTGTCGATTTGCCGAAACACCTGTTTAATGGCCGGAGAGTCACCAATAATATTATGAAAAGGGGCATTCAGTTCTTGCAGCAATACCGACTTGCCGGACTCCAACTGTTCAATCTTTCTGGCTGAGGCATTTAATTCAAAGGCCGTTTTAATGGAGGCCAGGAGTTTTTCATTTTCCCATGGCTTCACCAAAAAGTCGAAAGCTCCAAGTCTCATAGCCTCAACCGCCAGGTCTATTTCTGCATAGGCAGTTAATAACAGCACCGAAGTTTTTGGGTTGGCTTCTTTGATTTGTCTGAGGTATTTGAGCCCATCGCGGCCCGAGGTGTCCCCAGCCATAAAGTTCATGTCGAGCACAACCACATCGAAATCATTTTCCTGAAGGGCAGTTTCTAATTGCGCGGGGTTGTTAATGCCCCGAACATCGGTGTAGTGTTGCTCTATGAGTATGCGCAGCGAAAGCAACACGTAGTTGTCGTCATCGAGAATGAGTATTTTGGCCTTTTGCTTCATGGGGAAGAATTGTGGAGACAAGTTATTGAAAAGTGCCCATTTTTGGGCAGTTCTGTTATGATGCTGGACATTGATAAATGGTTGTATTTGTCTTTTTATTCATAACAAATTGATTTACAGAGGGTAGTGGCTTTGGTATTGTGTTGGCATAGAAGTGTCCAGGTCAAATAAATGAACAACGGTATGTTAAAAAATTATCTTCGGCTGGCCATTAGAAACATGTGGAAGAACAAGGTTGTCTCTACCACCAACATTCTTGGGCTCACCATTGGAATTAGTTGCAGTTTGCTACTGCTCCTCTATGTAAAGTATGAGCGCTCTTTCGACAAATCTATAACGGATAGGGAGAAAATCTACTTTCAGGTTTTTGAACAATTGGGAAATAATGCCCGTGTGGTCGGACTTTCGGGCGAAGAAGATTATCAGGACTTAAAGAACAACTACTCGGGTATAGCCGATGTGGTTAAAATTCGTAATAACAGCTATTCTATTATGCCACAGGGAAACGAGAACCGGAAAGTTTCGGTTGACTCGTGGTTTTCCAGCGCCAACTTTTTCGAATTTTTTGGATTTCCCCTTATTGAAGGCGACCCCACCACTGTACTCAAAGATCCTTCGGCCATAGTGCTCACTGAAAGCACTGCGCGAAAACTGTTTGGTAATGCCAATGCAATGGGCAAGACGGTAACCATCAGGGTGTCATCGTTCGATAAAGAATTGGTTGTGAAGGGTATAGCCCAGGATGTTGAAAATACACACATTCCCTTTGAAGCAATTATACCATGGGAAATGACAGATTCAAGGGGCCGCAGTATTCCACACATGTGGTATCAGGCCTCTTTGTATACCTATATAAAACTGGCCGATGGTTACCCTATAGACCTGATCAGGCAAAGCCGAAATGCAAAGATCGCTGAAGAAGATCCGGAGCATGCCGATATGTATCGGTTTGATTATGTGCCTTTAACTGATATGTATTTGGGTACAAGTCATGTACAGTTCATGGCTTTTGAGTCGGGCAACATCAACATAGTCAATACCTTACTCTTTATAGCCATTACCGTATTGTTAGTGGCATGCATAAACCATGTAAATCTGCAAACGGCCAAAGGGTCTAAGCGTGCTTTGGAAGTAGGTGTGCGCAAGGTAATGGGAGCTCACCGTAAACAACTCATTTATCAGTTTCTGGGCGAGTCGGTAGTTGTAACCACTATGGCTGCGGCTTTAGCCGTTTTGGTGATAGATATTGTACTACCCTCGTTCAATCAGTTGTCGGGAAAATCATTTACCACCGGCTCTTTAATAGAGGTAGGTTTATTCCCCTTGTTAATCATTATTACACTGCTCACGGCCTTTTTTAGCGGGGTGTATCCAGCGTTGGTCTTGTCTTCTTTTCAACCTTCGAGAGTGCTTAAAATTTCGGCCAATGCCAATTTAAAAGGAACCAAAGCCAGAAAGGTGCTAATCTTCTTTCAGTTTGCCATATCTCTTTTTCTTATTGCAGTTACGGCCATAGCCTATCAACAAACCCGCTATATCAATAGCAAGGAGCTGGGCTTTAACAAAGATCAGGTATTAACCTTCAGTATTTCTACCAAAAACCTGAGTGGTAAGCTAAGGGCCTTTCAGGCGGAGCTGGAAAGCAATCCTGGCGTTTTATCTACCTCAGCCAGTACAGATATTTTAGGATTGGGCTATACTAATAATTCGGGCGAATTTTACCCCAAGTCTAACCCTGAACAAAGCATTCGTACCACGTTGTTTGGTGTAGATCATGACTTTTTGGATACTTACCAGATTGAGGTAATTGAAGGACGAAACTTCGATAGAACACTTTCTTCCGACTCCATGGCACTAATTGTAAACGAAACATTTGTAAGCCAGCTTGGGGGTACCAATCCGCTCAATGAAAAAGTAGCACTTTTTAATGCTCAAAATGAAGGATTGCCAATTATAGGTGTGGTTAAGGATTTTCATTTCCAGAAATTGCACCAGGAGATTAGCCCGGTGGCTTTTAGAATTGCACCATGGAACATTTGGAACCTTTCCGTATTGGTAGATAAGGAGCGGATTGCAGAAACTCTGTCTTTTTTGGAAACCAAGTGGAACGAATTTGAGCCAGAAGAAGCATTTACCTATTCTTTTGTAGACCAAAAGTTTGAGCGTTTTTATGAGTCGGAAATGCGATTGCTCAAAGCCATTACGGTGTTTTCCATCATCAGTATTGCGCTCACAGCTTTGGGGCTTTTTGGTATGGTCACTTTTGTAATAGAGCGAAAAACCAAAGAAATAGGTATACGCAAAGTACTGGGTGCCTCTGTTCTGCAAATCAACAGTATTATTTTTAGGGAGTTTCTTCTGCTTTTAATTATTGCTGCGGTAGTGGCCAGTCCACTCATTATTTGGGCAGGACAAGACTGGCTCTCGCAGTTTGCCTATCGAATAGATTTTGGAATAGCTCCCATATTTTTAGCGGTGCTGTTAACGCTGGTAGTCATTAGCCTCACGGTAGGTTTGCAGAGCATAAAAGCCGCTCAGCAAGACCCTGTAAAGTCGCTGCGCAATGAGTAAGCCCTTCAATCCAAAGATTGCCCGGAGAGAGAGTCCTTCCCGATTTTCGATGGGACTTCCGGTTTTAATATGGCTGATATTGAGTGCGTGTAACTCTCAGAACCAAGGAATAGTCTCACTTAATGAGCTACCTCAAAATCGGGCCGATTATCAGTCGGTAATGGTAGCCGAACTATCGGGGCATCAGACCTTGCCCGATGGCTCCAAAATGGTTAGCAGGTGGTCGGCAGATGGTAGGGCTCAGGCCAAGGACTACCTAAAGGCCCGACTGGAGGAGTTGGGGCTAACTGCCAGAGAACATAACTATAAAGCGCCAAACCTTTCCCCGGCCATAGACCTGATTCTCAACCCCTTTAAGGGGAGTAATGTGTATGCAGTACTACCTGCCACTGAAGAAAGCAACGAGTATGTGGTGTTGGGAGCCCACTACGATACGGGAAAGAGGGGAGCGCCTGGAGCAATTGATAATGCTACAGGAATAGCTTTAATATATAGTGTGTTGAAAGAATTGACTCAAACAGACCAACGGGCCAGAAATGTTATGGTCGTGTTTTTCGATCAGGAAGAAGAGGAGCTTATTGGTAGTCAGGCTTTTGCAGGTTGGCTGGCCGATACGGATTGGGAGGTCCACTCGGTGCATTGCTTCGATATGGTGGGCTGGGACTCTAACGGAGATTGGGCTATGGAGACTTTCTCGCCCAATGAGCAACTCAGTGAACTTTACCGCCAGGTAGCGCAAAAGCGGGGTATTCCTCTGTTTCAAAAAGCAATTAACCCTGTGGGTTTTGAAGTAGGAGCCACGGACTTCGATGCGTTTGTTCTGCCCGGATTCAGTGTAATAGGAGCCGGGGAGTGCTATTATCATGGAGATTCTAGTCCGTACAAAGACACTCCGGAAGACACCTACGAAACCGTAAATTTTGACTATCTGCTGTCCTGCACTCAGTTGGTAGAGGAGGTCATTAAATCTATAGTGATATGAGAGACAGCGAACAAACTACGATTGAGGATTTTAAGGCGCACTCTTTGCCTGGCCTGGCCCTGCTTTTAACTCTTTTGTTTTTTGCTTACAGGGGAGTAACCTATGCATGGTTGGGCAGTTGGCTGCCATTGGCTCTGGTTGCATTGGTGATTTTCTTATTGTTCTTTTCGCTGCAAAAGTCTGCCAAAGGCTTTGGTCGTGCGCTACGTTTTTGGGCGGTGTTACTCATTATCTGGTCTTCAATTCGACTGCTTCTTAGTACAGTAAATCAGTTTCTTAAACCGGTGCCGGAGGCTCATATTGCCGAACAACTGGGGTTTTTGGGAGCGTTAACCAGCCTGTTGTTTCTCTTTTCGGGCATAATACTTTATCGTTCTTCTTCCCGATTCTTAAAAAAGTCTCAGACATCTTAAGCCAACCGATCGACCATGCTTAAAAACTATCTCATCACTGCATACAGAAGCCTAAAGCGTAATAAAGCCTATACTATACTCAATGTATTGGGACTAACGTTGGGCATTACCTGCTTTGTATTGGTAGGCTTGTATGTGGAAAATGAATGGAGTCACGATCGCTTTATAAGTCATCCGTCTTACCGCTTTTTACTTACCGAACAAACCGGTGATGGGGAAGAGAGAACGTATGGTACGGTGGGAGTAAAAACTTTTAACACCATAGAAGAGCAAATTTCGGGTGTAGAAGATATTCTAATGGCCAGGGATCATGGTGCGGGGCCTTTGTTGGTAGAGCACGATCAGGTTAAGTTCAAGTCAAGGAAGTTCTTTTTCTCCGAACCTGAGTTTTTCGATTATTTCGACATTGAGCTATTGCAAGGGAATGCCAAAACCGCCCTGGCTGAGCCCCAAAATGTAGTAATCAATGCCTCTACTGCCCGTAGAATATTTGGAGAGGCAAACCCTATTGGCGAAATGCTTCATTTTTCCGGAAGCATGAATTTTACAGTTCAGGTGACAGGCGTTATTGAGGATGTGAAGAACTCTCATTTGCAGTTCGATTTTCTCTTCAACTTCAATTTACGTGATGAAAAGGAAGACTATCAAATTATTCGCGAAGGCTTTGCCAATTCTGTGTATGGTTATTTCACCCTGTCGGAAGGAGTAGCTCCCGAAGAAGTGGCCGGTCGAATTAAGGCCTATTACAAGGAGCTCTACAGAGATAATGCTGAGGTATATGCTGCGCTCGATAGGGAGAGCTATGTGCTGCAACCGGTACACGATATCTACTTTGGTTCTAACCATGTGACTTTCGATGAAGGTTTTAAAAAGGGCAATAAAGACAACCTGCTATTGCTGGCTACAATTGGCTTTTTTATACTGACCATCGCCTGCATGAATTACATCAACGCCTCTACGGCCAAAGCTATCAAGCGAGTAAAAGAGATAGGGGTTCGGAAGGTATTTGGCGCTTACCGTATTCAGTTGTTCAGTCAATTTATGGGTGAGGCCCTGCTAGTCACACTTTTGGCAGTGCTCTTTTCCATTTTACTAACCGATCTGGCCTTACCCTATTTCGAAAACTTTATGCAAACCTCCTTTCGGCATCATTTACTGGCCAATCCGGTGTATTGGTGGGGGCTTTTTTTCATTTTAATCTTGGTAACCTTATTGGCCGGGACCTATCCGGCTGTGTTTGTAAGTGGCCTTAAACCCGGAGAGTCGCTGCGTCAGGGGCTCAGGCCGGGCTGGTTGCGTGGCAATGGGCTAAGATCCTTGCTGGTAGGTACACAATTGTTTTTTGCCGCTCTTCTAATGAGTTCTATTTTTCTCATCTTAAAGCAGAATAAATTTTTGATGCTCAGGGAATTAGGTTTTAGTAAAAACGATATTCTCATTGTGCCGAACAATTCTCAGAAGGTGGCCGACCAGCTTACCACCTACAAAAACGAATTGCTCAAAAGCCCTTATATCTATGCTGCAACCACCGGCATGGATGTACTTGGTTTTGGTTCTACTAACAATTCCGGTACGGCAGTACTTGATGGCCAGTCGATAGATACAGCTCCGGTTTCCACCTATTTTACCGTAGGCATGGACTTTCTGGAGATACAGGAAATTGAGGTGGTTGCCGGTCGTTCGTTTGCACCTGGCCATGCCGCAGATAGTTCGGCAGTTTTAGTCAATGAAGCTTTTGTACGAGCCAATGGATTGAGTATAGAACAGGCACTGGAACAAAGACTCCGTTTATATGGTCCGGAGTCGGGGAGAAGGCCGATTATTGGCGTGGTTAAAGACTTTAACTTTCAGTCCTTACACTCCAAGGTGGCTCCGGCTGTTTTTACGGTAAGTGGAAAAACCAATTGGTTCTGGACCATAAAAATTGATCCTAATCGCAAGAAGGAAGCCATTGCTCATGTAAAAAACAGTTGGGAGGCCATTGAAACCAATTACCCCATGGGTTACTGGTTTTTGGAAGACAACATTAATGGCTTTTATGAAGAAGAGACCAAACTTCAGAAGGCCATTCAGGTTTTTGCCATACTCTGCATTGTTATTTCATGCTTGGGCATATATGGCCTGACTGCTTACACCATCGAAAGGAGAATTAAGGAAATTGGTGTACGGAAGGTTTTAGGAGCCGGTGTAAAGCAGTTGGTCTGGTTAGTCAATCAAAAGTTCGTATACCTCTTTGCTATTGCCTTTCTGGCTTCGGTTCCGTTGGTCTATTACTTCATAGACCAATGGTTGCAAAGTTTTGCCTACCGGATCAATATCGGTGTTTCTGCCTTTGCCCTTGCCGGGCTCACGGTACTTGTTGTATTGTTCCTTACGGTGAGTATTCAGGCCGTAAAAGCAGCCTTGTGTAACCCTGCTCAAACTCTTCGCTCCGAATAATCGAAAAACTCAAAATTAAACAATATGCTAAAGAACTATTTTAAAATCGCCTTTCGCACCCTTTGGAAAAACAAGGCCTATGCCTTTATAAATATCATAGGGTTGGCCATTGGTATAGCGGGAGCTACTCTCTTTCTCACCTTTGTTAAGGCTGAGTTGAGTTTTGATAAAATGCATTCCAAATCCGACCGGATTGTAAGGCCGTTGACCATTCAGACCAATCTCGATGAACACCGTTATCATGGGGCCAATCCCATGATTTTGGCTACAACTCTGCTGGAAGAACTTCCCGAAATAGAAGATCAGGTCACCCTCTATCGCTATGGCAACCAAATTAATTACAAGGTCAATGATCAGAATTTTACGGATAGAGATTTCTTTTTTACCACTCCTGAGCTTTTTAGGGTCTTTGATTTTAAACTGCTTCGTGGTGATGCAAGAACTGCTCTTGCCCAACCTAAGTCTGTGGTTATTTCGCGTTCCAAAGCCATCGCTGTTTTTGGAACGGAAGATGTGTTGGGAAAAGTCATTCTTACCCAGGGAGGTAATGTAGAAATTACCGGGGTAATGGAAGACATTCCGGACAATTCGCATCTTTTTGCCGAGCTGTTCTTTAGCGAACTGCTTCCGCCCAACCTCATGGAAAGCGTAAAAAGCTCCTGGACCGATTTTAACTCCACCTCATACCTGGTGCTTCAAGAAGGAATTAGCCATGACGCATTTGAAACCAAAGCATCGGATCTGGCACTTTCTAAAATGCCACAAAACGTAGCTTCTATGGTAAGGTTCGAATTTCAGAATTTAGAAGATATTCATTTTGAGTCTGCCCATATTGAATCGGATATTGCCCGATTTAAAAGTGATAAAACCTACACCACCATTTTTATTTTTATTTCTCTGTTTCTAGTAGTTATTGCCGCTGTTAACTACATGAATCTGGCAACTTCAAAGGCTGTTTTCAGGGCAAAAGAGATTGGAATTCGCAAGGTTGTGGGGGCAGAGCGCAAGCAACTTATAGCTCAAATACTTACTGAGTCGCTGGTTATAGCTTTCATAGGCTTGTTTATTTCTATTGCCATTACCGATATTACCATGCCATTCTTTAACCAGTTAACGGGTAGAAACTTTGAGTTTAGCTGGTATAGCCTGCTCAATTATGCCGATATACTCATAGGCCTTACGGTGATTATCGGGGTGCTGTCAGGTATATATCCTGCTCTCTTCATGACTGGTTTTAAAACGGTAAATATTCTCAAAGGAGAGCAGGTAAAGGGAGGTTCGTTCAACATTCGCAAGGCCCTGGTTATTTTTCAATTCATTTTGTCTACTGTACTCATTATTTCCACTTTGGTGGTCTCTAACCAAATGAGTTTCATAAAAAATAGAAATCTCGGTTTTAACCAGGAAAACCTATTGGTTATAGATATTAATAATGGTGCGGTAAGACCGGTGTTCAAAACCATGAAGAATGAATTTGCCCAGATACCCGGGGTAGAGAGTGTTGGAGTGGCTTCGCGAGTTCCGGGTGAGTGGAAAAACATAAACAGGGTAGAAGTGAGCGCTTTCAATAAGGGTGGAGCTGTAATGGATTCTACTGAGCTGTATTACATGAGTTTTGACCCCGACATGTTGAAAACCTTTGATATTAAGCTGGCCGATGGTACGTTTTTTAGTGGTAATGATGTATCTGACAGTACAAAAATTCTGATCAATGAGGCCGCAGTTAAATCGTTGGGTATTGAAAACCCTATAGGGGCAACGCTACAACTGGAAACGCGCAGCGGAGACGGCAAGTACACAATAATTGGGGTACTCAAAGACTTCAATTATCAATCGTTGCACACCAGTATAGAACCTCTTATTGTGGGTGCCTGGAATAACGAAGCCGCAGTTATCGACTACTTTATTTTAAAAGTTTCAGGACAAAATATCTCCGGTATTATCGATGAAGCCAGAAAGGTGCACGAGAAATTCGACAACCGCACCGTTATGGAATACCATTTCCTCGATCAACAATTGGAAACCTTCTATGAGTCCGACCGTCAGGCTCAGGTTATTTTCACCGTTGGGGCCGGTTTGAGTATTTTCATTGCCTGTTTAGGCCTGTTTGGTTTGGCATCGTTTACCATTCAGAAAAGAGTGAAGGAGTTGGGTATAAGAAAAGTACTTGGCGCTAGTGAATGGAAACTGTTTATGCTGCTTTCAGGCTCTTTTACCCGGCAAATTTTGCTGGCTTTTATTATTGCCTCTCCAATAGCCTACTGGATTATGAACAACTGGCTGCAAAACTTTGAATATAGAGTTAGAGTAGGGGTAGACGTGTTTTTGCTTTCAGGCTTAGGAGTATTGTTCATAGCCATTGTTACAGTGAGCTATAGAGCTTTAAGAGCGGCCAACTCTAATCCTGTCAACTCGCTTCGAAGCGAATAACCTTTTTTGTAAGTAATTGATAACCTGTAGGTTGTTTATGTGATAAGATCGCTGAAAGAATTAAATGTTCGGTAAAAAATTAAAAGCGGAAAATTTTTTTCCGCTTTTTTTCTTTTGGCAGGGTAACCTTTAGGGAGAATTGGAATAAAGGCACAGAATTGATGGTAAACACATGATCAAGGAAAGCCTGAAGTACATTGCCACTGAGCTGGACGACTTCCTAAAGAGAAAATACAACTCTCAGGAAAGCCACATATTCAGGTTGAAAGACAATTCTACCAATAGATGGTTTTATTACATATTGGTGTTGGTTTCCTCTGTCGCAGTTTTGCTGGTTAACCTCAAGGTTAAGGTCATTATTTCCTAAACTATGCTGGCTACGGTTCGCTACACAAATCTGCCGATTCATACCCAAGACCAGGTTAACAAGTGTTAATTACTTGTACAAATATGAAAGATATATTTGTTTTATATTTGTGTAACTAATATTACACGCTTATGAAAGGTACATATCTAGGTGAATTCGAAGAACTGGTCTTACTTACCGTTGGGGCCCTTTACCCCGAAGCCTACGGAGTGGCTGTAATGGACGAAATAAAGAAGGAGACTGGCCGAACTGTGAACATAAGCGCCATTCACTCGGCCTTGAGGAGGCTGGACGATAAAGGTTTTGTGAAGAGCAAAATGGGTGGTGCCACCAACGAAAGAGGCGGGAGGCGTAAGCGCTATTTCGAGCTTACTTCCCAAGGCAAGAAGGCCTTGGACGAGGCCCAGTCTTTGCGATTGAAGCTTTATAACCGAATAACAGATATCTCATTGGGAAGTTCTTGAGTAAGCAACAACACATATCGCCCCCAAGATTGGCTCAGCGTTTTTTGCGACTCTACTGCCGGCAGGAATTTCTGGAAGAAATAGAAGGAGACATTTATGAACTCTTCGATAGGCGGGTTTCTCAAAAGCCCAGGCGCGCCCGGTGGCTCTTCTGTTGGGATGTGCTTCGCTTCTTCCGCCCAATGAACATCAAGCGAATCAAAACAACAAACTCAAATATCATCAACATGACAAGAAACAATTTTAAGGTTGCAGCCCGGGTTTTGTGGAAACAGAAAACCAACACGGTGTTAAATATAGGCAGCATTGCTGTTGGCATGGCATGCTTTATACTCATAGGCTTATATGTGAGGCAAGAACTTAGTTTCGACAAATTTCACGATAAGGGAGACCGGATATACCGAACCTGGACCAAAGAAGATTATGGTCAGGGCCAGCAGTTTTTCTACACCTCCTCGCCATTGCCACTAGCCCCCACTTTAGAAGCTAATATTCCTGAGGTAGAGGCCACTGTGCTGGTAGACTACAGCAATTTTTTGGTAGGAGATGGAGAAAACAGACTTAATGAACGAGTGGCATTTGTAAGCCCCAACTTCTTCGATGTTTTTAGTTTTAAGCTACTAAAGGGCAATGTGCAAAAGCCACTAGAGCGTAACACCATTGTGCTTTCGGAAGACTATGCCTTGAAATATTTTGGATCGGAAGAAGCTGTGGGTAAGCACATAACGCTGCAGGTCAACGACAATAAGGTGAGTTATGAGGTATCGGCCATAATGGCCAATATGCCCTCTAACACCGGGTTTCAGATGAATATGATCGTTTCTAATGAAGATAAGGAACGATTTTATAACCCCAGGGCTTTGCAGGCTTGGTTCAATATTGCACCGGAGACTTTTGTATTACTTCGTGAAAATACTTCGGCACAAGAAGTGGTTGAAAAGTTTCCTGAAATGATTAACAGCGTTTTAGGCGACCGAATAGAAGAAGGTCAATACGAGTTAGGCTTGCAACCATTGGAAGACATACATTTAAACCCCGACTTCCCTGCAGCTTCCATGCCCGTGGGTAACCCCAGGTATGTCTATGTGCTGGCCACTATTGGCATGCTGGTGTTAGTAATGGCTTGCATTAACTACACTACTTTGTCTACCGGTCAGTCCATTAGAAGGTCTAAAGAAGTAGGCATCAGAAAGGTAGTTGGGGCGCAGAAAGGCGGCCTTATCTGGCAGTATCTGTCAGAAAGCATCCTTATCACCGCTTTTGCCACTTTGGCTGGTGTAGCTTTGGCTCTGTTTCTATTGCCCACCTTCAACCATCTGGCCGGCACTCAAATAGCTATCATTTTTGATTTACAGAACCTATTACTTCTTATCTCTATCATTTTATTGGTAGGTATTGCCACGGGCTTATATCCCGCCTTTGTGCTTTCAAACCTCAAGCTCATTAATATTTTGAGAGGAGGAAAGAGCGGAGGTCGCGGAGCTGGTATATTTCGAAAGTCGTTGGTGGTGTTTCAACTATTGCTCACCATTTTTCTTATTTCAGGTTCCTTAATTATGCGTCAGCAGCTTAATTTCTTACAAAGCAGCGATGTTGGCTATGAAAAAGACGCCATGGTTTATGTGAATCTGTATCCGAAAGAAGGTGCCAATGGAATGCTCAATGGGATAGTTTCAGGCTTCGAAAATGCCGAATTATTGAAGGCACGATTGAGCCAGTATCCGGAAGTATCGGGTCTTGGAGCGGCCAACCATATGTTTGGATCTACCGGCTGGACTCAGGTGGGCTTCAACGATGTGAATGGACAGTTCAGACAGTTTTATGTATTGGCTACAGACGCTCATTTTGTTGACGGCTTTAACATTGCCATGAAAGAAGGGAGAGCCTTTGACGAAGACATGGAAGTGGATAAGCGGGAGTCAATTATCATTAATCAGGCGGCAGTTGACTATTTTGGTTTAGAAGACCCAGTTGGTAAGAAGCTTCCGGGCAACGACTTTGGTAACCATCGAATTATTGGGGTTACGGAAAACTTCAACTTTCAATCGCTACATACAGATGTAGAACCCCTGATTATAGTGCAAAACCTGTCACCCATATTTGCCGGAATAAGCGATGTTACTATCAATGATAACCCCATACCCAAGGTGTTTTTCAAGTATACCGGTCAGAATTTGCTCGCGGTTAGAGATATTTTGGATGAGGCATGGTCTGAGTTATTTCCAAATGAAGAGTTAAACTTTAGCTTTATCGATGAACGGTTGCGACTTCTTTATGAAAACGAAGCAAGGGTAAATAAGATAGCGGGCGTTGCCACCGTAATAAGCATACTGATTGCTGCTTTTGGCCTTTTGGGCTTAACCATACTTGTAGTCAACACCAAGGTTAAGGAAATTGGCATTCGAAAAGTGTTAGGAGCCTCGCCAATAACCATTATGAATATATTACTCCGGCAGTTCAGCATTCAACTTGGATTGGCGTTCTTGATTTCCATTCCCGTTACCTGGTATTTAATGAATCAGTGGTTGAGCGATTTTGCTTACCGGGTAGACATTGGTTTGCTGGTGTTTGTGGCCAGTGGTTTTCTATCTTTCTTAATTATGCTGTCCGTTATAGTGTATCATGCCGTGCGGGCTTCCAGAATTAATCCTGTAAATGCTCTTAGAGTAGAGTAGGGTACAAGCAAAAAAATGAAGGTCATGTATAGAACTTAAGAAGCTCATACATGACCTTTTTCAATTCTGTATTACAAGTTGAAAATAGTTGGCTAGTTCTTATCGGTTAGTTCTACTCCGTGAAATGGACAGTAAATCCAGGTTCCTTTCATTTTCTTTCCATCGGTAGGGCAATATTTCGGTGGTAGGAGCGAGGCAAGCGGAAGTTCAAAAGAGAAAACCTCATCGCCCAAATGTACTTTAAACGAATGTTGTTTAAAGGGATCGATAAGCCGATCTTCCTTACCCTTAGATTTGAACATGAAAAACTGCATGTTTTTCCCCATATCGCCCATCATATTGGCTAGCATGGGTTGCATGAAAGACATTAGCGTACTGGCATCATTGCTTATTTCGGAGTCATCTAGTGGCAGATGTTTTTTACCATCAGATGTTTCTAGGCGAATCATGGCTCTTACCTCAGATATTGGTGTGTATTTTATGTTACCAAAAACACCAAACTCTCCATCAATCACGGCTATCAGTTCAAAATCATCAAAAATATCAATCATTTCTTCCAACTCATCGGCCGATATGCTCTCGTCAGCAGCAAAAGAAGCTTCCCAGTACTCTAAAGGAATGTACCAAACCAACCGCATCAGGTTCTGGTCTTCGGACATTAGCTGTGTTTCATTGATGAGCTCATTGATATCTATAGCTCTTTTTTGAGCTTGTGCTGAAAAAGTAAAAATCAAAGAGGCGATTGCGGATAAAATTACAGAGCGCAAGAGAAATGGTGAATGTTTCATTGGTTAGGTTTTACTTGCTAAACTTAAGTGGAAAAATGAAAAAACTAAAGCCCGGGCATAAGTTGAACGTTGGTTTTGGTACTAATTCAATTTATTGAATACAAAATCTTTCTTCCTGGACGCACCATCTGATATAGATGCAATGAGCTTGTTTTGTTCGAGTTTGTAGCTGATAACTTTCGGGAAATCGTGTTCCGGATTTTCGCAAATAAACCCATCAGCATTAGTATAGGTAAGCCTAAAGCGTACCGGATTATCATTTTCAGCCACTTTGGCAATATAAAAGAGCGCATTGTCTTCTTGGAGTAGTTGCAGGTGTTCTACAAATACCGTATCCGTATCTTTCAGTGTAAAGCCAATTCCTTTATACTCTGTATCTGTTTGTTTTTCCCAAAACTCAAAAGCGGTAGTGCCGGGGGGAGCATTTAAGCGTTGCCATTGACCTAGTAACCAGCTTAGCTCGTCTATACCTTGTGGTTTCTGATGGCTTGAATGCGGAGCAACTAAAGCAGCGAGTGTTAAAAACAAAGGCAACAACTTTTTCATAACAATTAACACTTAAGAAAGATAAGCTTTTTTATGGGTTACTCGGCAATTTGAGGGATTACCCAAAGGTAACTGAACCAGTGCCAACGGCCTTCACTATCGGGCACGGTAATGGTAAATAGTGTCCTCCTTCGTTTTAGGTCCCGGTCTGGCCTAATGCTTAGCTTAACCAACCCTTCTTTTACAACCTGTATGGATTTACGACATTCGGCTCCCTGAACAAAGCACTGCAATTGCTCTAGTTTTAGTTTGTTTTCTGTAAACTCCAGCTCAATTCGCGGAAGACTTTTGCTACCCGAAAAACCATTGGTATTGACTTCCTGACGGCTTACTACCAGAGCATGCATGTTAGCTTTCTGTTTAAATTCATTGAGATTGGCATAGAACTCCGACATGGGAAAGCGAGGCAAATAAAACTGGCTTTGCTGGCTATGCATTACTCCTGAGTTTTGAGCAGCAGCTCCTTTATAACCTCTTTTTTTTAGGGTATTGGCCATAAAAGCATTCCACTCTCCATAGGGATAGGCATAAATGGTAGGTTTAGTACCCAGGTGTTCTATAAAAGCATCTTCACTTGTTTGTAAATCCTCTTCAAAGAAGGCGTCTGTTTTGTTGAGAAAGTAGGCATGTGAATGTGAGTGATTGCCTATTTCTATACCGGCCTCTTGTACCTTTTTCAGTTCAGACCAGTTCATATAGTCTTTTCCTCCAACCGTTTCAGTGTTTACAAACAATGTGGCTTTAAAGCCATATTTCTGTAATAGAGGAAGGCCTTTTTCGTAAAAGCTAGAGTAGCCATCGTCTATAGTCAGAACCACTGCTTTTTGGCCTTTCTTGGGTCTCTTTAAACGATCTATGGCTTCAGAAAAGGTGAGCACTTCATAGCCTCCATCCTTTAAAAATTTTAGGTGCGCCTCAAACTTATCGAGCGATACGTTGGTACTGGGGAACCTGTCATCTCCAAAACGATGATATACAAAGGCACTTATTCCGCCTTCCTGGGCACTTAGCTGCGTGCCAATTGCTAATAGAAAGATTATCAAACTGCGCATTACTTAAGCGGGTATCTTAGATATGTTGTGTCCAAGCGATGATGATCGTACTGTTCAAACCTATTGTAGCGAATCATTCCAAATACCTGCTCCACATATTCGTCTCCTCGCTCCGAGTATTTATCCAGCAAGGGAACCAGGGCCCTGATGTCTGAAGTTTCGGCCCTTTTTCTACGGAACCGGGCATATGCAGGGGTTCTGGCTATGGTTTGAAAATAGTCCATCACCGATTCTTCAATATGATCATATTTTCGCAGATATACCTGGTAATCTTCTCGCCTTACACTAGCGGCAATACGAGGCTCATTGGGATCGAATGACCAAACCCCGAAGACATTGTTGGCTTCTCTGAAAAAGCGAGATTTGCCCCAGCCCGATTCAATGGCAGCTTGCGCCAATACGATGCTGTTGGGGTGGGTGAGCAGCCTTCTTTTAAGCAACAGAATATCGTCTGTTTTATAGGTTTCTGTTAGTTGTAGAAAAAACAGGCTGTCTTCAGCATTCAATTTCTTTTTAATCTGAATGCTTTCCAGTCGTTTTAGGTCTATTTCCAGTCGTTTTTTAGCCACCAGTATGGCCGGCAACATTACGGCAATAAAACGCTGTTTGGCTTCGTCTGAATCGAGTGAATCCAGAAAGGTAACGTTGCTATAAAGGATTGGTCGTACAACAACGGAATCAATTAACTGGATTTCTTCGGGGCTAAGTACCTCTCTGTATTCGGTAATAATTTCGGGCCATTCTGCTCTTTCGACTTCCTTTGTGGTTCTAAACCAGCGGGTCGAAAGAATAATCAGGAAAATAAAGGTGAGAATGACAATGACCTTCCGTTCATCAGACATGAGGCAAATATAACCATCCTTATGGAATCTTTTGTAATTCGTAGATAACCGGCTCTGCCTCTATGCGGCTTCTGCCCACTCAACTGTAGGCGTTACGCTTCTCTCGCACCAGTTCGGCAAAGTCCCTGCCCTCAATTTTAGAGTCAATCCAACTCATCAGGTCAAAATAGAGCAGTGTTTTTTGGGAGAAGTCTCCTTCATTCACTTTTTCAATTTCTGCCTTTAGGCTCATAAATCCCTTTTTGAGGTCTTGTGGAAAAATAGAACCTATTTTGCTCATAAATTCCAGAAAGACTTGCTGTACCTTTCCCAGGTTTTCTTCGAAAACAATATAGTCGCGGGCGGCTTGTAGTTTTTGTTCCATATAATCTTCTTCTCCGGTGTCGTAATCTATGAGTATGCTCAATATACGGGCATAGCCTTTGAGATCACTGCGCAGTCTGTCTCCATCGTTTAGCAACCGGTTCAGGTAGAGCCTTGCCTGGCTGTAGTGTTTTAGGGCAAAATAATAGACTGAGGCTTTATAGTAGATTACAATAAGGTTGTGCTTGTCAATGTATTTCCTGTTAGCCTCCACCTCTTGCATTATGGTTTTTATTTCGGGCAGCTTGCCTTCAAAGTCGGTGGTAAGAAACACGTGATTGAAAGCCTGAATAGCCTTATACTTCACCAATAATACCTG
>NZ_DDDQ01000071.1:0-21177 GCF_002336325.1 Roseivirga sp. UBA1976
GGCCGGTGAATACATCATTACTGTGGAGAAATAGACCGTGGCTACGTATGTAGATCAGACAACTATGTGTCTATGAGACTGTTTTTAACAGACTCACTAAAAAGCACTCTCCGATGGGGAGTGCTTTTGCGTGTTAGGATATCTCTCACTCTCAAGCCCATTTCAATTCCTACTTGGTGCGATTAGAAGCATTTGAGTACTTTAAGCAACCTTACTCCTATAAAAATTTCAATTCCTACTTGGTGCGATTAGAAGAATTCATGGCGATTTGGTTGCGGATCTGATAGCCTAATTTCAATTCCTACTTGGTGCGATTAGAAGCATAGAGAAGTCAGTAAACATGCACATTAAAAGAAGATTTCAATTCCTACTTGGTGCGATTAGAAGGCGTAGTTCTAATTTTATCTACCCATGTCTGATCATATTTCAATTCCTACTTGGTGCGATTAGAAGAGTATCTTTAGCCTATAATTATGGCAGCAAAGCCCAATTTCAATTCCTACTTGGTGCGATTAGAAGTCACCGTTATTCCCGATGCCGTAGTCGCCAACTTTATTTCAATTCCTACTTGGTGCGATTAGAAGGTCTCGCAAGCAATAGCATTAAGGTCGTCTATTGTTTTTTCAATTCCTACTTGGTGCGATTAGAAGACATGCTGAAAGTTACATCCTGACCCTGCAATCTTTTTTCAATTCCTACTTGGTGCGATTAGAAGAATGATTGATGCTTAACCCACATAGGTTCAATGCAGATTTCAATTCCTACTTGGTGCGATTAGAAGGCTCAATTTGCTCCCCTTCTTCCGCACCGAAAATCTATTTCAATTCCTACTTGGTGCGATTAGAAGTCTGTAATTGCACCACCTGGGCACTGGTAAAAGCCGATTTCAATTCCTACTTGGTGCGATTAGAAGGTTAATCTTTTCTCCTTCTTGCTTGCTGTTAACAAAATTTCAATTCCTACTTGGTGCGATTAGAAGAATGAGCTTAAATAGATAAAATAATCGCTGAAGCTTATTTCAATTCCTACTTGGTGCGATTAGAAGATTTTTTCCCCTCCTTTCTAAGCCTGCCTGTTCGGTATTTCAATTCCTACTTGGTGCGATTAGAAGGAGCTTCCGCCACCAGGGCAATTCTTTCGGATATTTATTTCAATTCCTACTTGGTGCGATTAGAAGCATTGCAGGCTGGGATTTTGATTGCTATGAAGTGCATTTCAATTCCTACTTGGTGCGATTAGAAGACATTTGTTTTTAGCACAAAGAAACACCTTCCCCCTATTTCAATTCCTACTTGGTGCGATTAGAAGCTTTGGTAGCGCTTAATAAAATCCTTCAATGGTACATTTCAATTCCTACTTGGTGCGATTAGAAGCCCTCAGAAAATCAGAAGAAAGAACTACAACTTCAGATTTCAATTCCTACTTGGTGCGATTAGAAGCGTTTTCTGTAATAGACCCAAAATTCCCAGTACCCGATTTCAATTCCTACTTGGTGCGATTAGAAGGTTAGTAAGCCCGGATCCATCTCCCGAAAATGCAGATTTCAATTCCTACTTGGTGCGATTAGAAGACCGTTCGATTGTGTGCCATACCCTATATATGCATCATTTCAATTCCTACTTGGTGCGATTAGAAGAGAAAGGGGCTTACTGGTCTGAATGAGATAAGCCTATTTCAATTCCTACTTGGTGCGATTAGAAGTTTACCTTCGTCAGAGTATCTAACATTTAACAAGATATTTCAATTCCTACTTGGTGCGATTAGAAGCCCCTGGGCACCTACTTCGGCCAATGTGGTGTATGCCATTTCAATTCCTACTTGGTGCGATTAGAAGTCTTGCTCACTCCGCTCATCTTTTCCAGGCCATTAAATTTCAATTCCTACTTGGTGCGATTAGAAGTATTCGATCAGCCATCGACCATGGACTGGCTTCGATATTTCAATTCCTACTTGGTGCGATTAGAAGGCCTTGCGTCTTTTTAAGGTCTACAACTTTACCTATATTTCAATTCCTACTTGGTGCGATTAGAAGAGTGTTAATACCTACCCATGGTTGCCCTGCTGTGAGATTTCAATTCCTACTTGGTGCGATTAGAAGTTGATCAGGTATTTGAAGCCCAGAAAGGTGTGACAGATTTCAATTCCTACTTGGTGCGATTAGAAGAGGCCGAACTCTCAGACCTAAAGGATGTACTTTCAGATTTCAATTCCTACTTGGTGCGATTAGAAGTAAAAAGCTCTACAAAGACTTTGGTCTTACCAAGCATTTCAATTCCTACTTGGTGCGATTAGAAGCATCTTCATTAAACACTTCAAATACCAGCCCGGTTTATTTCAATTCCTACTTGGTGCGATTAGAAGCACATTCTTATCTGTTTCGTTGAAAATCTCTTCAAGATTTCAATTCCTACTTGGTGCGATTAGAAGTCAGTTACGCTGCCTACAAAACGGGTCGCAAAAAAGATTTCAATTCCTACTTGGTGCGATTAGAAGAAAGCCAAATTGCAGGCTGCCCGAACTGATAGAGCTATTTCAATTCCTACTTGGTGCGATTAGAAGAAAGCTGTTAGAACTGTCTGTTCTTGCCGCATTAGGATTTCAATTCCTACTTGGTGCGATTAGAAGAATAATCACCTGATCATATCCGTAATCCTGACCAAATTTCAATTCCTACTTGGTGCGATTAGAAGCATTCAATTGATGATATATCAATTGAGGTCTAAGCATATTTCAATTCCTACTTGGTGCGATTAGAAGTCTATCTATCTGGTTTTGACCGGGTGATTGAAATATATTTCAATTCCTACTTGGTGCGATTAGAAGGCGTGGGTTCGACAACGAAAATAGACCTTTTTAAACTATTTGGAAGGGTGTATGTGTTGATTTTTTGGCTAGGCTATTGTCGATCGGCAATAACCTGTTTTTGACTGGGCTTCGACAACCCCCTAATTATCTGTCTGGGCAAAGGTTAGAGGGTATTAGGGGAGGTACTGCCTAATCAAAGGGAAGGGTGTTGGCCCATCGACAACCTAAACCTTAAATAAAGTTATCCAGACGATTTTTTTCATGACCTACGATTTCCTTTTCCAACCACTTTTCATCACGACTTTTGAAAACTATGATACTATCTTCTTCGGGTTTCATGAATTTTTTGGCCTTAAAAATAAGTTCCTTCAGTTTTACTTCGGTAATCTCGCCCTCAAAAACAGAGTTCTGTATCCATATCAAATACTGCCTACAAAGCTTGAGCATTTTGGCCACCCTGCGTTCACCAATATCATATACTAATACCACATACATTTTACCACCAAATTTTAAAAGGTTCGTACTTTTCTATTTCCAATATGTGTTTGCTAAGCTTGTAGCATTCCAGTTTTACCAGGTGTTTGTAACTTACATTCTTTTTAAGGGTACGGTGGTGAATGGTTTCGTTCAGGCGGTCTTCGAATGTTTTGATGAATGTTTTTTTGCCTGCTTCCTTTAGCAGCACTTTGTTCATGTGGAAGTCGAAATCCTTCGACTGTATTTCCTTTTTGTTCAGTACCCTAAAAATGACCCTGTCTACCAAAATTGGTTTGAAGATTTCCGCAATGTCTAGCGCCAAGGAGTATCTTCTAAAGCCAGGCTCATGCAAAAAACTGATGGTTGGGTTGAGCTGGGTATGGTAAATTTGGTCGAGGCATTGGGTGTAACACATCATGTTGCCGAACGATACCAATGCGTTTACCTCATTGAGAGGAGGTTGTTTGCTGCGACCTTCCATGGCATGGTCATTCAAAATAATGTCAAAAGCTGTATAATAGGTTTGCCTGATATTACCTTCTATACCCATTAGCTCTGGTATGTTTTGGGTAGAACCAATTTTATCGCTCAAAGCATTGATCATGCCTATCTGTTGGTGTACATCTTTTTGCCTGTTGAGGTAATATCGGAGGTTTTTTAAAATGTTGAAGGCTGCTCCTTCTACCAGTTTTTTGGCCAGTAAAAGCCGTTTTTCCGGGTCTGCATAATGCAGTGTTTGGGCAATCTGTACTTTTCCGGCCAAAAGATATTCTTTGGGTTGAAAGCTGCCTGTGTAGTGTTCGTAATAGTCGAAAAAGTGCACGCTAATGCCAGCTTTACCCAGAAAATTATAGAGGGCTGAGTTGGCATCCAGACTACCGAAGCAATAAAGCTCAGATACGGCTTCCACAGGAATGTACTTTGGAGTACCTTCATTTCTCTTTTCGTCCACAGGAGTAAATTTTAACGTATGGTCTTTGCGGCTTAGCCTGCCAGGGTTGAACAGGTAGTAGGCTTTTTTCATAGGGGTTCATTGATATAACAGAAATCGTGGTAGCTGCATTTTTTGCAAATGGGCTTGTTGAGTAGGGTAGGGCATAGCGCAGAGTTCAAAAGTACAACAATATCTCTGAGCCATTGGTGGATGGTATTTTCATCTCCATTCTCCCATTCAACGGTCTGTCTTTGTCGAGACTTAGGATATTCAATTATGGCACTGGCTCCTTGAATTCCATTTTTGTGAAGCACATACAAATAGTACTTCACCTGAGCTATGTGGGCTTGTTCTACCTTATTGGACTTTTTTACCTCATGTATGATCTTATTCTTGGGGTCATAATGGTCTATTTTTACCCCATCTATTTCGAGTTCTGTGTATTTGGTGGCACGATCCTGATAGCTGCTTTCGCCAATTAGCTTACCCTCTGCCACAATTTCTGAATTGTGCTCCATGCGTATGCCGTGATGAAATAGCCAAAGCTTGCGTTGGCAGGTATGGAAGTACGCAATATGTGTGGCAGTTATGGGCATTACTGGCTTAGAATTCAAAGTCGGTTAGAAGGTTTCGATTGCTTACGCCTAGGTGGAATTCGAGAAATTCTTGTTGACCGCCAAACCAACTTAGGCCTTCGGTTTTGGCAAGTTTGGTTGGTTTGCTGCCTGTATAGATTTTCCAACTGCTATGAGGCCAATCGGCAGCGCTGTTAACAAAACCGTGATTTACCGGATTGTTGTGTATGTAGGCGATAAGGGTGGAAAAATAAGTATTGGAGTCGATTAGTTTTCGATGGAACCTTGGGATAAAAAGACTGCCTTTTCTATTGAACATTCGGTTGTAGGCCTGGGTATAGCCATTGAACAAATGAGAGAATTGGCGGCTGATCGTGTTGGATAATTCCATCCCTTCAAGGGCTTTGAACCCTTGAAGAGATGATAAAATCTCCCTTCCCCTTATTCGCACCATCAAATGCAAATGATTGGGCATAAGGCAATAGGCAAAGGTTTCAGCGATAGGGTATATATATGTGGCGTACTTTTCCAGAAAATACCGATAGTTTTCATCGGAACGGAACAGATCTTCGCTTCCATTGGCATGAGTGTAGACATGGTAAACTCGTTCTGGCTCTAATGGTATTCTATGGTCTGGCATGGTGGTGCTATTTCAATCAGACTATCAGGTTTTAAAGTTTTGATGGCCTGAGTGTATTCAAAAAAAACCTTATAGTTATCTGTTGGTTTGGGGAATCTGATGCTCATAGTCATAGTGAGACATTAGGTCAATGAGTTTTTGTTCGGCTTTTTCAAGGGCATCTGCAGTTTCGCCTTTGGTTAGGATATATCCCCCTGCTTGAAGGGTAATGAAGGTTTCAACGCCTTTTAGGTTTTCGTCTACAATTGGGTCAGCTTTTCGTGAGTCTTCCTCAGAAAGCTTAGCTCGTATACTACCTGCCACCAGATTGGCATTATCGCTGATGGCTATAGCCAATGTATCCATCAAGCTGAATGTTCTTGATTGGTTGGAAGTAATTCTCCAATTGATAATGGCATGAGCCAGGCCAGCAATCCATTTTTTTCGGAGCGATTGAGGGGCTACCAGACAAGGACCAAATACATTTTCCGATTCTACCCAGCCTTCAGCTTTAAGCTTTTCGATGGTTGCCTCAGACATTTCCGGCTCATTGGAATTGAGGCTCACTGAGAACAATCTTCTTAGGTCAATAGCAATATCAAAGACAAAAAGCCCGGTGGCTCTGTCGGCTGGATTAAGCCATTTCCTCCCGAGGCTTCTGTCGGTGTTGCCCTCAACTTTCAGCAGTTCCTCGATCTCAGTCTCTGAAAGTTCCTTACCATCAGCTCCACGAATGATTACTTTGTTGTTAGGACGGTCGCTACGATCATAAGTCCCGGCTTCTCCACCTCTGATATCAATCCCAGCTAATAGCGGGTGAAGGGCTCTCATAGCGGAAATCGATAATGGACTTCTTCTCTTGAGTGTCCTTTCACCACCCCCCTTAATTGCTTTCATCCAGCCACCAAAAAGTTGATCAGGGTAAGTAGGATCACAAGTTCCGTAAACTTCACCTTCACCTAACTTCTTCTGCTTATCAACATCAAAAAGGAAGGTGGTGGGAGACGGAGCAATATTAAGACTTTCACAAACGGATTCAAGTAAGGATCTTTTCACCTGTTGGCCACTCGAAAATGGAATGGCTCTGCCGAATTGCTGATCAAAATACGTCTTTTGACCATTTGCGACATTAAAAACTGTGTGCTCGGCTCTTTTGAGGGTGCGAATGTAAATAGTGTTCATTTTTTTAATTGGTTTTTCGTTGTAGATAGGTATAGTCAAACTTTAGAAGTGTGCTGAAATAGACAAATTCCTCATTAGTCATTAAATGGATTTCATTTTTTAATTGCTTAATGTCTTCCAGGTTTGTTTCATCTGCATCTGACACTATTGTTGTCAAGTGTTCCAAAAACTCCTTTTTGGATTTTGTCTCAAATAAATTCTTGTCAATAAGGGTAATTCTAGAGTTCCCTTTACCACCATTGCGATACGACTGAATGACCTTGGCCATTTGCATCGTATAATCTGTGATTTCTTCTTTGTTTTTAGATAACATCGCTATTAACCAGGTTTTATATGCTTGATAATTTATTACATCTTCGTCCTTTTTTATTGAGAAGGTCTTTCCTTCTTTCATGTATTTGACCAGGCTGTCTGGTCGGAGTGCTAAAAGCCCGATGCTGCCCAGTTCACAAGCTCGCTTGATGTGCATGCCGAATAGGCTTTCGAACTCTTTAGGATTAGAATATTTCCCCCCAAATAGCTGCTTGTAAACATCCTTTAGCCGTGTTCCCGACTTAAACTGAAAAGGAATGAATCCAATGGTTTTGTTGGTTTGCCCAAATCCATAGACATATCCCATCATTTCTGTTTTAGGAAATTCTTGGGATACGCTAAAGAACAGTTGAGACCAATTGACTGTGTTAACCTCTGCAAGTGAAGCATTTGCTTTAAATACTCCATTGTTTTCTAGTTCTGAAAAATCAAAGTCCTCCCTGTATTTGTCCGGATCCATAGAATAAGTTAGCCACTGGCCATTCCAGGTGTTGATTTGGTTTCCTCTTAGCTTCTCCAGCGTAGGATCATTCAGATATTTCCGGTAAATCTTCCATCCTTCATAGGTTTGGAGAGTAATTTCAGCATTGTCAAATAGAATGGTGAACCCTCCTGCTACTCCTATACCCAGGCCACTCCCTATCCATGACAGATATACTTCGTCTTCGTCAACCGGGATTGCCAGATCGCTGACCAGTCCCGATGTGCTGGCATATTCTTTAGCCTCGGAGGCTGGGAAACCCAAAGCAAAACTGGCGTCCGGCATTTCCTTCCCCGCCTTCTCGAAAAGTGCTTCAAGCTTTTCTATCCGTTCTTGCTCATTCAGCAGGTGAGGTTTTTGACCGGACTTCATTTGGACAAATGGTGAGTTTGTCACCCATTGCATGTATTTTGTATGGTTATAAAACAACTGCCAGTATTCCTCTTCAAAGAACTCCTTTGGAGAAAAGTCTTTCCCGTACTTTTCATTGTAGGCTTTCAAAAATGTTCTTCCAACTACTGATGTGATCATAGCATTTGGTTGTTTACATCAAAATTTAATTCCCTGATTAGCTTCACGTCCAATCCTGATTCGAAGCTATATGCCTTGTCTGGCACTATAAATGGCCGATTACCTTTTAGCGATTGTCGCATATTTTTTACACTGAAATACCTCGTGGGAATTTCCATATGGAGTCTGGCGCCAAAACAGGAGTCGTTGTAAGCAGCTTCATCTCCTTCGGTGATGCAAGAGACCGAATCAATATCAAGCAACTCAAAAAGGATCGACTTACTCCTGTGCGTCAACTGGTCGATACGGATACTTCCATCTGCTTTGAAAACGGCATGTTCCTCTATGTTCAAAAAATCGATCTCAGGAAACACCTGATCTATCTTCTGCTGCAAGTGCCGTTCTTTAAGTATTTCCCCATCAGGAAGTACTCCGAAAGTCCGCTTCAGTACCTCCAGATCATACGGTTTGGCTTCACGCTCACTTTCAGGAGGAGTGATGACGTAGACAGGTTTTGTTATGCCGATGGTTTCTTGAGACCGCTTGCGATTTACACGTCCAAACCGTTGGATTAACGCATCGATGGGTGCGCACTCGGTGATCATCACATCAAAGCTGATGTCCAGGCTCACCTCTACAATTTGAGTAGACACTACAATACAAGCCCTATTGCTCGTATTATATTGTCCGGTCGGATTCCCCTCGTCATCCAGACCGATCAGTTCTTTTTCTTTCAGGTTTCTGTCTCCTCGCTTGAATCGGCTATGTAGTAGCAAAATATCTGTATCCGGATATTGCTCAGTGAGTGACCGGTAAACATCCTGAGCATTCGCAACCAGATTACATACCACCAGTACTTTTTCGTGCCTGTCAATTGCCTTTTCAATGATCGGCCTGGCCTCATCAAATGCTTGCAATTTGTGGACGGTGTGTCTGTCAAACTGATCCATTTCTTCATCTGAAAGTTTCACCTCACATACATCATCACCTAACAGGTCTAGGATTTTCGCATACAAAGAAGTTGGCATAGTAGCCGTGCCAATATGGATTCGGCAGTCAATAGACCTAAGGATTTCTACCAGTTTCAACACAATAGCCTGGGAAACACCTGTATAGGTATGGATTTCATCCAGAATAATATCACAGCCCTTTAGATCAAGAAGAAGGGCTTCATAGCCTTTCATACCAAAAGCAATAGCGGCTAGTTGATGCGGGGTTAGTATCTTGATTGAGGAACCGAACATAGATTGTAACACAGACTCTTCCTCTGAGCCTTTTCGTTTTACTATGCTGGAAGAAGCATGAAGTATACGTATGTCTAAATCGGGATTCGTATCCCTTAAATCTTTTGCTAGGCGCTTGTACATGGCGTTTATGGATGCCTGAAATGGGAGCGTATAAAAAACTCTGCCTTGTGTGCGTTTGAATAAAAAGTCTGTTTTACCTGCTCCAGTACAAGCTACTACTATGGTGTGCTTTTTATCTGAATGGGTTTTTTTTTCTGATAACGGATAAAGCTTGTGGGTACGGTTGAAAAAGCCAAGGTCTGGGATTCTAAAAGCATTACTGAGGTGCTTTTCTGTATCATTGATAAGGGCAGAGGCAAAATGATCAGCTCCCATCAAAACACCACGCCATTCTGAATATCCCCGTTCTTTGGTCTTTCTCTTACAGAACCGGATACTCTGTGTAAGGTTATCTCTGGCTGTTTCCTCGTTAAAAGGGGAGCAAATTATTCCCAGTTCATTTAGCAAACTAAAAGCCCTCGGACTCCACTCATCCCATTTCCCAATGTGAAAGTCTTCGTAATCATATCCTTTTTCCAGATCAAGAAGCCCTTTGTCCCCTGCATCATTTCTGACTGATTTATGATGCCCTACTACCATTTCAATTAAAGCCTCATATTCAGCTTCGGGGAAAACGGATAAAAAGAGGAGGGAAGTTATTTCATGACGAAACGTGTTACCATTACTATCCCTTTCCTTCAACCGTTTTTGGAAGCGCGGATGAGCCTTTCCAATGTCATGCAACACAGCACCTTTAAAAGCCAACTGGTCATCCATGTTCAAATGACGGGCAAAGACCTGGGCCGCACTGGCTACATGCAGTAGATGATCTTTCAAAGGAGTCCATTCCGGGGCAGATTTGGCAAAGAGTTGATCCATTAGTAAGCATTTACAGGTTGGCCTACTACTCTTATCCACCCATACATTGGCTGCTGGGTTACCCGATGATACCCAACCAAAAATGACTTCTCATTTTTTTCAAAGACCAATTCGTAACCAGGGAAAAGCTCCTCATTAACTTCAAATTCTTGCTTTGTTGCCTCAATTATTTCCTCTGGAAATATTAAATCCTCATTTCGACATAGGCATACGTGTTGTGAATGAGCTATTTGTGCTTCTTCCATTGTCTTAAATGCCAGATGTAGCACAGGGTTTTGAAGAAGACCCCTAATTAATATAGCGGTTGGTCTTTTAAAATGAAACTGTGAGCCTTTTCGAGTTGAGTTCCATCCCCTGGTTTGAATAACTTCTTGTTGATTTGTAATTTGATCGTAGTAGAGTCTATGTCCAACGATTTTTTGTATACCATTGGAATTCAATAATTTGGGGAAAAGCTTCTTCTCTATCCCTTCGACTATTGAAGGTGTTAAGAACTGTTGACTAAAGGTTTCGATATCCCTAACGGCAGTCCAAGGCTTAATGAAACCAAATGGGCCTGAATATTTTACAATATGGTAGTTCATTCTTTTAAATTTTCTAACCTCCAAGGTTCTTAAGACCTTAGAGAGCTTTTGTGTGTGATTGTTCAGTTTAAAGCACCAAATCCAATACCCGTACTATGCCCAACCCCCACATTCCAGACAAAGGCAATTTGTTCTGGTGAACCTTTTACCATCACTGGACATATACTTGCTCTGTTTCCGATGCCCTTGTAATTAATCAATTTGGTATGGGCCGATCGATAGTCGGGATCAAATGAAATAGACATTCCTGTCGGGTCTATTCCTGCAATATCCATTTTCCTTTGCATGGATCGTGTAAGTACCTCATTGGCTTCTGGGTCGTTATAAAGACAATGCTTTACACGGGTTTCTTCTTTGACCTTGATCAAGATAGGGCTTGCTACCGAAAAATATTCCTCATCTCTATCAAACACAGGCGTATCTTGTATTCTGATCTCTTTCACCAGCATTCCGGCAAATAATTCGGGCTGACCCATTGCGCCTTTCACGATTTGTTTAGCCAACCCTTCATCATGAGCACTGATGAAAAAACTGGCTCCCTTTGAAAAGCAAAGCCCGCCATTTTCCTGCTTTCCCCCTTGTAACCAAGAAAATGAGTAAAGAGATGTAGTTCCGTGTATTGCATTATTAGTTCCAAGCCATTTATGGATGGTTCCTACTAATAGGGGCAAGTGGTCAAAAGAGACGTGATTGTAATTAGCTGAGGTGGTTATTAATATTCTCATATCCCTAATATAAGGTATTATTGAATTTATTAACTATCTTTAGCAAAGAAATCGTACTTATTAAGAGAATTGAAACAATATCAGGTAGTATTGACGAAGTCAAATTAAAATCGAACCCTTGAGTAGGGAATAAAAAACAATAACCATACATAAGAACTGTTATGAAGTTTGAATATGACCATAGAAACCTTAGCCTGTCGCTTTTACACCAAATTGGTATCCGCTCTACAAGGGAATTGGAAGAGGTGATAGAGTGGGAGTATTCGTATTGTGAAATTGCTGAGTACTTCTTAGGGTTTCCTGTGTATCTATTTTCAGGACTAACTAAGGAGTGTAAGGGAATAGAGATTGCAGTTACGTTTGACCGTTTTGGGAAGTTTGTAACTCTCGATGCAAAAGTTGCCGATCGAAATAAATTGTATTTTCTCCTCAAATAATTTATCAGTCGATTTTGTTCGATTGAAGTAATGTGTTTTGACTTCGAATAAGTATCTTTGAATATGCCTGATATAAATAGCACATTCATTTCTCCTGATTTTAAGAACCCATTTACAGGGCCTGAAAGAGAAAAGGTTTGGCAAGAACTCAAGGAAAATGCGACTCCCATTTCGAGGGATAAGGTTCTGAGAAGGGCCGAAGAACTTCGAAAAAAATCCATTAAACGATAATTACTTTGTCTTTCCATATTTTGAGTTTCTCTTGATTTCTCTCATCATTTGTTACTCTAACTCTCTACACAGTATTTCTCTAGAGATTTTAATGTTTTCTGATAGCTTTCTTCGTTCACCTCTACACAACCAAAGCCTTGGCTATTTAAATGGCCAAAACCGGCATGGTAGCCAATTTCGTGGAGGTAGGTAGGCATGGTTAGTTCAAAGTCGAAGATATAAGCAATCATTTTGGTCGCCTCTGGGGTAAAGGCCTTGAGTGTTACCCCGTTTTTCTTGATTTCGCCTTTGGTCTTGAAAGCAATTTCTGCATGGTCTTCCCATAGTAAGCTGGTATTAACCGTGGTGGTGAATGCGCGTGCTTTGTTGAGCAGGTTACTGATTAGTATTTTAGCAAACTCTTGGTGGGTAGGCGACAGATAATCTTCTCCACCAGTAATCCTTTTTCTTTTCAATAGTACAGGAGAGATACAGGTGTAATGCATGGTTTCTGAGAAATAGGCTGGGGCTTGCGCTTCAACCAGTCGAATGGTATAGTGTGCTCCTGATATTTTGTCTCCTATATATAGGCTGGCTTTTAAGAATACGCCTTTAATAAATTCTTCGGCTGCTTTATCAATTAAAAAAGAAACAGTCAGCGTGGCATTTAGCCCAACATGTTCAATTCGGCCATTCTCTTTATGGATTTTATAGCCTTCAAAATTGAGCCTGGAAAAGGTGAAAAGCCTAAAGGGTTTATTGTCTACAACATATCCGGTGTTATGCAGATATCTTGCAAAGTTGGAGTCGCCCTGATCTATAATCCTATAGATGGCTGCCGACAGCTCGTATTGGTAGTTGATAGGTATAAAACCTGGCTTGCTGGTTCTTTCCAGAAGTAATCTAAATCTCATTGTTTAATAAGTATAATAAATACGCTCCGGGAAGGGGTAGTGTGTGTATACAGGAGTTTAAGATGATTGAATTGAATATAAATAAAAATACCTAAATCTTGGTATTTATAAAGGTGCATAGAAATAAAAAGAGGGCAATCTATAGATTGCCCTCTTTCTGTTCTGAATGATTGAGTTACTTCAGATGTTTAGGTTGATTCAATTTTAAACATCTTTTGGCAACTGTTCAATACCCTAAATGGGGGTGAAGTGTTAATAGCAAGGGTTTTTGCCATTGCTTAACGAAACTTTGTATGCCAACAGCAAAATGATGGCTGCACAAAATTTGAAAATAAATTAGCAGTATTCCTCGAATACATCGGCCAGGTGGTTGCCTATAACTTCGGCCGACCTTCCTTCGATGTGATGTCTTTCTACCATGTGTACCAATTCACCATCTTTGAAAAGCACCACTGAAGGTGAAGAAGGTGGATAAGGTAAGTGGTATTCTCTAACCTTAGCGGTGGCTTCAATATCGCCTCCGGCAAAAACGGTCATTAAATGGTCAGGCTTCTTATCGGCCAGCTTAAGGCCCATTTTTACTCCCGGACGGGCGGTTCCTGCGGCACAACCACAAACTGAGTTAATGACGATGAGCGTGGTGCCTTTGTGGTCTTTGAAATGCTCTTCAACAGCTTCTGCTGTTTTTAGCTCGGTAAAGCCTGCATCGGTTAGCTCTTGTCTAAATGGAACCAATAAATGCTCTGGATACATATCTATAAGTTTTAAAGTTCTATGTTTTAAGTTATTTGTTCATTGTTCAAAGTTCATTGTAAAGCGGCCTGAACCAGAAACTTTGAACTAATCTACATGAAGCCAAGTTCCAGCTTTGCTGCTTCAGACATCATGTCCATAGTGAAAGGAGGGTCAAAGGTGAGTTCCAGTTCAACTTCATTTACTCCTTCAATAGCTTTTACCTTTTCCTTTACCTCATCGGGCAATACTTCTGCAGCAGGGCAGGAAGGAGAGGTTAGCGTCATCAATATGTAGACGTTGTTTACCGGGTATACATTAATCTCATAGATCAACCCCAGTTCGTATACGTCCACAGGGATTTCAGGGTCATAAACAGTCTTTATTGCTGCTACAACCTCATCTCTTAATCCTTCTTTTATTGCGTCACTCATTCCTTCGTAATTTTCAATGTGTCAAATTCCAATTCAGAATTTGTTGCTTGTTGCAGAAAGAATTCGCTGAAGTTCTTCTGCTTTTTTGAGAAGATTTAATCTTGTCTTCTCAAATCCAACCTCGTTGTGAGTTGAAACCCAATTCAGCCAATAAATAGTTTCTTTGGCTTCATTTCTCGCAATCTTTAACCGAAACTTGAAATTCTTGTCTCCAAGTTTCTCATTAACCTTGATATAGTTCGCACCAATTAAGCCCGATGCTCTTATCAGGTGGTTTTGAATCGTCCTTATGGGCTCAGTCAATTGTCGAGTTTTGAACAAAACCCAAGATACCACAGGCAAAATTCAGCACTCTCAATATCTAAATCCTATGGCTTATCCATAGATGCTGCGTGTTTATCTAATCCCTGTTGGAACTTGATGCTTTACTATTGACTTTTTACTTGCGTTGCAAACGCGAGTCCGTAAATCTTCATTTGCTTGATCATTGCCCCAAGACCATTGGAGCGCTGTGTACCAATAAATCTGTTCAGACCCACTTTATCGATAAAAAACAAATCGGCATCCACAATTTCTTTAGGGCTTCGGCCAGAAAGTATTCTTACCAAAATGCTAACTAATCCCTTGGTAATAGCTGTATTGGAATCTGCCTTAAAATGAATTTTATCACCTTGCAGTTGCGCGTCAAGCCACACTTTAGACTGGCAGCCTTTCACAATGTTTTCTTCAGTCTTCTTCTCTTCTTCCAGGGGCTCAAGTGTTTCACCCAGTTCCATTACATAGCCAATGGTCATTTCCATGTCTCCATCCAGCATGGAAAATTCTTCGATTATTTCGTTCTGAACGTCTTGAATACTTTGACTCATGGCTTCAGTTTCTTGATTATGTCCTTTAGGGCACCAATGAATACATCAATTTCTTCGATGGTGTTATAAACGGAGAAAGAGGCTCTAGTAGTTCCTTCTATGCAGAATCTGTCCATCAGAGGCTGTGTACAGTGGTGTCCCGTACGTACGGCAACGCCTTTGGCGTCCATCCACATGCCCAGATCGAAATGGTGTATACCTTCGACCACAAAAGATACCACACTCACTTTATGAAGTGCTTCTCCAATAATTTTTACCCCTTCAATATTTTTGAGTTGTGAGGTAGCATAGGTGAGCAGTTGTTCTTCGTACTGAGCTATATGCTCTTTACCTACACGATTAATAAAATCGATAGCGGCTTTGAAGGCCACTACATCGGCAATGTTGGGGGTTCCGGCTTCGAACTTGTACGGGATGTCATTAAAGGTGGTCTTTTCGAAAGAAACCTCTTTGATCATTTCACCACCTCCCTGGTATGGAGGCATTTTCTCCAGCAACGACCGCTTACCATAGAGAATACCGACACCTGTGGGACCATACATTTTGTGAGCCGAAAAGGCATAAAAGTCAGCGTTGAGTTGCTGAACATCTATGGGGAGGTGAGACGATGCCTGCGCACCATCGATCAGCACCTTTGCTCCCCGGGCATGAGCCATTTCAATAATTTGTTTTACCGGGTTAATGGTACCCAACGAATTGGAGGCGTGGTTCACCGCTACCAGTCTGGTTTTGTGAGACAATAGTTGACTGAAGGCGGCTATATCTAGGTCGCCATTTTCCATTACAGGGATAGCTCTTACTTTAGCTCCTTTTTCTTGGGCTATTAGCTGCCAGGGTACAATATTGGAGTGATGCTCTAGTCCGGATACTATGATTTCGTCTCCACTCTGGAGAAACTTTCTGCCCCACGATGAGGCCACCAGGTTGATGGATTCTGTTGTGCCTTTGGTGAAAATAATTTCTTCGGCTTCATTGGCATTAATAAAAGCCTGCACCGCTTTGCGTGTGTCTTCAAAGGCCGTTGTAGAGCGCTCGGCCAAAGTATGTATGCCGCGGTGTATGTTGGCATTATCTGCTTCGTAATGATGCTTCAACGCGTTGATAACCTGAAGAGGTTTTTGGTTGGTTGCGGCATTATCGAAGTAAACCAGAGGTTTTCCGTTTACTTGTTGATGAAGTACGGGAAACTCTGCTCTTATGGCTTCTATATCGAGTTGCGTTGATACTACTGAAGTATCTGACATATTATTTCTCTAATCTGCTGGTAATGATTGCCTCTACATAGGCCTGAATGGCCTCAATTTCAAGGTTTTCTATAACATCGCTGGCAAAGGCATGCAAGAGCATGGCCATGGCTCTGTCTTTTTTAATACCGCGGGCCATCAGGTAAAAGAGGGCGTCTTTATCTAATTGACCTGTAGTACATCCATGCGAACACTTTACATCATCAGCCCATATTTCCAGCTGTGGTTTGGTGTTCACCGTAGCATCGTCTGTTAGGAGTATGTTTTTGTTAGACTGAAAGGCGTTTGTTTTTTGTGCATCTTTTCTCACAAAAATCTTTCCGTTGAAAACGCCTTTCGATTGATCGTCCATAATGCCTTTGTACAGCTCGTTGGAGAGCGCATTAGGCATGGTATGATCAACGGTGGTGTGATTGTCTACATGGGTTTTACCGGCTAACAGATACAATCCGTTCATATTGGCTTCACAACCTTCGGCATTAAGCTTAATGTCCAGATTGTTTCTAACCATGGCACCATTTAGGGCGATGGTGTTGACCGTAAATGTGCTGTCTTTGGCTTGTGTTACATGTATGTTGGATATGTGGTAGGAGGTAGGGCTATCGTTCTCAATTTTGTAGAACTTGGCATTGGCACCTGCAGCCACCTCAATCTCATTCACCACGTTGCTAAAACCGGGTTCTGCTGCAAGGGTATCCACTTTTTCGATAATGGTTACCTGAGCATTTTCTCCAACACGAATCAGGTTTTTGGCCTGAACGTCAGACGACCGCGTATTTATGAACTGAATAAAAACGGGCTTCTCTATAACTGCATTGGCCTTTATGTCAATAACAGCTCCCTCGTTGGCCAGCACGGCATTCATGGCTACAAATGCGTCTTCCGTGCATTTAGAAAGTTTGTCGAAGTGTTTTTCTGCCAATGCGCTATTGCTGGCAATAGCATTGGAAAGGGTAGAGAATGAAATACTATTCTCTTCAATTGTATCGGAAAACTGCTCTGAGAACTTTCCGTTTATGAAGGTTATGTAATAAGCCTCAAGGCCTTCGATTCTATACTTTTCAACATCCCCTTGGTTTACCTCGGTACTTTCTTCTTCCATGGAAAAGTTAATGTGCTTTTCCAGGGCCTTGGTAAGGTTGGTAAACTTATACTCTTCTGCCTTGGCATGGGGTAGCCCATTCTGAACGAGATGGTTGAGAGCTTTTTCGCGAATCTCGGCTATAGCCGTGTTGCTGGTAAGCTGCGGCCGTGATGCCTCAAACCTTTCAGAGAGTTTATCTATGATGGATTGTCCTGCGAATTTCTTCATATTTAAACTGCGGCTTCAGCTTCTTCTTTAATCCAGTCGTATCCTTTTTCTTCCAGTTCGAGTGCCAACTCTTTGCCACCAGATTTCACGATTCTTCCTTTGTAGAGTACATGCACAAAGTCTGGCACAATGTAGTCCAGAAGTCTTTGGTAGTGAGTAACTACTATGGTGGCGTTGTCTTTAGACTTTAGGGCGTTTACTCCATTGGAAACTATGCGCAGCGCATCAATGTCGAGACCTGAATCGGTTTCGTCCAGAATAGAGAGTTTTGGCTCCAACATGGCCATTTGGAAGATTTCGTTGCGTTTCTTTTCTCCTCCTGAAAAGCCTTCGTTGAGCGATCTACTCAATAGCGACTGGTCAATATCTACAAGCTTCATTTTTTCCTTCATTAGCTTAAGGAACGAAACTGCATCCAGTGGCTTTTCACCTCTGTGCTCTCTCACCTGATTGATGGCAGTTTTCATGAAGTTGGTTGTGCTCACTCCCGGAATTTCTACCGGATACTGAAACGCAAGAAAAACACCTTCTCTAGCCCTTTCATCGGCATCCATATCCAGCAGGTCTTTTCCGTCAAACGTTACTTCTCCACCGGTTACTTCATAATCTTCTCTTCCGGCCAATACAGAGGCTAGCGTACTTTTACCCGACCCGTTAGGTCCCATAATGGCATGTACTTCACCTGCTTTTACCTCCAGATTGATGCCTCTCAGGATTTCCTTCTCCTCAATTTTAGCTTGTAGGTTTTTTATGCTAAGCATTTAGTTCACTGTTTATAGTTCAAAGTTTAAGGTCAAAACCGTAATCAGAGGCTTCTTCCTCAACTTTATACTTACTTCCTTTTAAGTCTGTGTTGTATAAATATTTGATAAACCCATTGATCATTTTAGTAACCAACTCAAGCTTCTCTAGAAGTTCATTACTTTGGTCAATGGTAGTATAATTTCTATCAGTAGCCCTTATTACTTTTGACCGGACTTCAGCGCAAAATCCCCTGGCAACGGTCAAAAACTGCCTAAACTCCTTGTTTCCACCTCTACCAAAACCTTCTGCAATATTATCCATTATTGAGCCTGAAGCTGGGTTGACCTGATTTTTTAAGTCATAATCTTTTAAATATGAATTGTTATATAGAAACTCAAAAACAAGCTTATCCAAAACTCTGGCTTCCTGCCAGACCTTCAAATCCTCTATTTTGTTAATTAGAGCCATGCAATTGAGTCTATGAACAATAAACTATGAATTAAAAACCACGAGCCAGGAGTTACCCTACCGATCCTTCGAGGGTTAGTGCCAGCAACTTCTGAGCTTCTACGGCAAACTCCATTGGCAATTTATTCAATACCTCTTTGGCATAGCCGTTCACAATCAGGGCTACAGCAGACTCTTCATCAATACCTCTTTGTTGGCAATAGAAAATCTGATCTTCTCCAATTTTTGAGGTTGTGGCCTCATGTTCAACCTGGGCCGAACTGTTTTCTATATCTATGTAGGGGAAGGTGTGGGCTCCACACTTATCGCCCATGAGCAAAGAGTCGCACTGAGAGAAGTTCCGAGCATTGGTGGCTCGTTTCATTACGTGCACCTGTCCGCGGTAGCTGTTCTGCGAGAACCCGGCCGAAATTCCTTTAGAAACAATTCTAGACTTGGTGTTTTTACCAATATGAATCATTTTGGTGCCGGTGTCTGCCTGCTGATAGTTGTTGGTAACAGCTACAGAGTAGAACTCACCCTGAGAGTTATCTCCTTTTAGTATACAAGAAGGGTATTTCCATGTTACGGCTGAGCCTGTTTCTACCTGTGTCCATGATATTTTGGAGTTATCACCTTCGCAAATCCCTCTTTTGGTCACAAAGTTGTAAATACCACCCTTGCCATTCTTATCGCCAGGGTACCAGTTTTGCACGGTAGAGTATTTTACTTCGGCATCTTTGGCTGCTTTGATTTCTACCACGGCCGCATGCAATTGATTTTCATCGCGCATCGGGGCTGTACAACCTTCCAGATAACTTACATACGAACCTTCTTCGGCAACAATCAGTGTTCTTTCGAACTGACCGGTATTGGCGGCATTAATTCTAAAGTACGTAGAGAGTTCCATTGGGCAGCGAACGCCTTTCGGAATGTAGCAGAAGGAGCCATCGGAAAAAACAGCCGAGTTAAGCGCTGCAAAATAGTTGTCGGTCTGAGGTACAACAGAACCCAAGTGCTTTTTAATGAGCTCCGGGTGTTCCTGAACGGCTTCTGAAAACGAGCAGAAAATAATGCCCAGCTCAGAAAGCGTTTCTTTAAAGGTAGTGGCAACCGACACGGAGTCAATAACTGCATCTACGGCCACACCGGTGAGTCGCTTTTGCTCGGTTAGTGAAATACCAAGTTTCTCGAAAGTAGCCAGAAGCTCCGGATCTACCTCGTCAAGCGATTTGGGTTTTTTCTTTTGTTTGGGCGCAGAATAGTATTTGATATCCTGATAGTCAACCCTTGGGTATTTTACATTGGCCCAATCAGGTTCTTCCATTTTTTGCCAAATCCGGAAAGCCTTGAGTCGCCATTCCAATAGCCATTGAGGCTCTTCTTTCTTGGCAGAGATAAAACGGACTATATCTTCGTTCAACCCTTTTGGAGCTTCATCAGCCTCCAAATCCACGGTCCATCCGAACTCGTATTCTTTGGAGGTAAACTCTTCAAGGATTTGATTATCGTCACTCATACAATCTTATTTAGACTGGTTTTAAACACAAAGTTACAACCTATCCACCGAAGTAATGGTTTCCTGACAGAGAAATTTCCCAATACTTTATAGAGGATGTCAATAGTGCATCACCGTCAGACGTCTAACTGTATACTTCTGCTCAATGTTTCTTCGAGAATTACAAAGGTTTCGGTTCGCTCTATTCCATCTACTTTCTGAATCTTATCATGCAGTATGTTTTTAAGATGGTCTGTATTCTTGGCATATACTCTAATGAACATACTGTAGTTACCTGTGGTGTAGTGAATAGATGTAATTTCCGGAATTTTCACTAGCTGACTGGCCACACGGTCGTAAAGCGAACTTTTAGAAAGGAATACTCCCAAAAAACTACTGACCGTATAGCCCAGTTTATTCAGGTTAAGATCGAGTGAAGCACCTTTAACTACTCCCATCTTTTCGAGCTTATTCATTCTTACATGTACTGTTCCGCTAGAAACGAAGGCCGATTTGGCAATTTCTGTGTAGGGTTTCTTGGCGTTGTTTTGAAGCAGCGACAGTATTTTGAGGTCTACATTATCGATTTCGTAATTTTCCGGCATATCAGCTTTCTTAGATTATTGAATTTTGAATCAAATATACATTCTATTAATTAATCTGTAATAATTGCTTTGTTTTGTTATTGATGTTTTATTCAAATGAAGTTTTGACCTACCTTTGAATCACATTCAAACGGAATAGTAACAGAAAAGAATGTTTTACACTGTAGGATGACGAAACAGGCAGCCGTGCCCTCCTTTCTCGAGGGTGGAGACTCTGGGATAAAGCCAATCGGCCTAACCTCTCCGTGAAGGTTCGAATCCTTCTCCTACAGCATGAATAAAGTGATGAATCTCTGGATTCGAACGGTTCGAAATCGCAGCGTAGCGGAGATTCACGAGGGGATGAGGGCGTGCTTGTGGGTACG
>NZ_DDDQ01000155.1:0-5871 GCF_002336325.1 Roseivirga sp. UBA1976
TCCGGTATCTCAATAGAGCCTAAATGAAATTGCGGATATTTTCCTTTGCGTATGTGAAGTTTTCAGAGGAAAATTCCGCAATGACGTCCTAAGGGGGACATCTTACTACTTACTTACATCGAACTCAGGTTATTTTAGGTTGCGGACTAGTCTAAATTAGATTCCTTTGGAAGGGAGTGTTCTTAAAATATGAGGCTATAATGGCAAGCGGATATGGAAAAGTATCGCTAAGTTCTGGGAGTCTTTATGCAGATGTCTAGGCGTTTATTTGAGGCTCAGGCCGGCTTAGTAAAAACTTTAATTGGGCTGCAGTAAGGCTTATAAAAAATCTCAAAACTATTTCATTTCTTTGCACCATGTTGGAGTTGAAAAGGGACGTTTTCCGAATGTGTTCGGAGAAAGTCGGTGCACGCATCAATACCTTGGAGGCCGAGCTCAGAAGCCTGAGCGAGTCTGCAGCCTCAGATACAAAAAGCTCAATGGGCGATAAGTATGAGACTTCTCGCGAAATGGTTGGGTTGGAGCAGGAGAAGGTAAGTGAACAATTGGACGATGCGCGGCAGATGCGTAAAGTGCTGGAAAGCCTCAACGTAGAGCATAGTGCTTCCAAAATTATCCAGGGCTCGTTGGTCCGTACATCAACGGTGCTTTTCTACATTGCCGTTTCGTTGGGAAAAATAACCGTAGGGGGTAAAGATGTCTTTGTGATTTCCCCCGTATCGCCCATAGGTAAAGAGCTAATGGGAAAGGAAGTTAATCATTCCATTGCTTTCGCAGGTAAGATGGAGCGTATTATTGCCATTGCCTGAGTAGTTTCAGGTATTTTGTCCTTCTGCTTTTTTGGAATTAGACTGTATTAAAGGCCACCTGAAGCAACGACTGATCATTGTAAGTGCTTCAGGGTCTTCTGGCCAGGTGCTATCAGATAATCTAATTTTCGGTCAGTTGGCCTTCAAAAAGTAGCCAGCTATTAGGGTCTAACTCAATCTTTGAAGGTCGGGTACTCAGTTCGGGAGACCATAGCATCTGTTTTTGGTGTACCGGAATTTTGCGGAGCTCCGACTGTCCGTTGGGGTAGGTGATTTTCACTTCCAGATCAAATAAAAACTCTTCCTGTTGGCGCTGGTTGATTTCCATTTCCAACTTTCCGTTTTTGTAGGCCCATGTGGCTTCTATCTTCGGTTGTCCGGCCTGCATTATCCACTGCTTAAAGAATTGCGCCAAGTCCAGTCCACTGACTTCTTCGAATACCTTTCTGAGGTCTTCGGTATAGGCGTTGGCTAGTTTGTACCTGGCATAATAGGTGCGGATGGCTTGCCAAAACAGTTCATCGCCCACTTCTTTTCTGAGCATGTGCAATACCCAGCCGCCTTTTTGATAAGAGTTGGCATTGAGCAGTTGCATATAATCTTCTATGGCTTTGTTTACAACGGGCACTCGGTTTTGTTTGCTATAATCAATGATTTGCTGGCGCTGCTCTTTTACACGCTGCACAAAATTGTCGCGTCCATATTTCTGCTCCATGTACAGGTTAGTAAAGTAGGTAGCAAAGCCTTCGCTCAGCCATACATGATGCCAGTTGGCTTCAGAGGCTGAGTTGCCGAACCATTGGTGGGCTATTTCATGAGCAATTAATCCTTCAGAGGTGCGCTGCCCGTTTACAGAGTTTTCGGAATAGAAGATATTGGAGGCATTCTCCATTCCGCCAAACTGTGTTTTAGATTGTACGTTGGCCAGTTTGGAAAAGGGGTAGGGGCCAACATGGTTAATGAACCAATCGGTGATGGGTAGGGCAAGGGCATAGTCATGAAAGCCCTTTTCCCGATCTTGCGGATACACCCAGGCAGAAATTGGAATGCCATAAATATCTCCGGTATTTTGAATCGCAAACCGGGCGGCTCCAATAACCATCACTTTAGTAGGAATGGCCACTTCCGATCTCCAGTGAGTAAGGGTTAACTTGTCATCGATGTTCGATCGCTCAACCAGTTTTCCGTTGCCAATAACCTGATAATGTGCAGGGGCTGTCACAATCCACTCCACCGTAGCTTTGTCAGAGGGGTGATCCACAATGGGCAGCCAGTGCTTTCCGCGATCAGGCCAGTTGTCACCAAAAAAGGTGCGGTCGCCATACTTGTTTTTAGAAATAATCAGACCGTTAGCAGGAACTCCTTCATAGGCTATGAGAAAGGTGACCCTTTCTCCCGATTTTGCCGGATAGTTAAGAGTAAGTTGGTTGTTTTTGTGGCTAAAATCAATACGTTTGCTATTGGCCATTACCACATTTACCTTCATTCCTTTTCCGTTGTTTTCGTTCACCAGGTCAAAGTGAAAGTCCGGGCTGTCTTTTAAGAAATGAACAGTTACGTGAGCAATGCCTGTAATTTGGTCATTTACATCTGTTAGTTGTAGTTCAAAACGATAGTGTTGCACATCAATGGTGGCTAACCTTTCGTAGTGCTTTTGGCCATATACACCAACCGATAGAAGCCCCAGTAGTATAGAGGTAAGAATGAATCGTTTCATTTTACCAAGCTAATAAAAATGAATCGAATGTAAATTCAGTTTCTCTGCTCAATACCACCTGATGGGTACAATGAGGACTTAGAGGGAACTTGCTGGTGAGTTTAATTGTGGGCTCCATTTTCTTAGGTATGAGTGAAAGGGACTTAATACGGGATTGGAGATTACAGCGGGGCCGCACTTATAATTAATGTAATATTAGATTGATAGAGGTTATCAGGTGATAGTTTTTTTTTTATAACTATATTGAGCTTTATGGTTATTTGTCTAGATCGAATAGGAGTAAAATGCAATATAACTTATGCCATAAGCTGAGTCTTTACATTACCTTATAAGAGTCTTATGAAAAGACAAATAGTGGCGAAGTATAGAGAACGTATGCCATGCGACTTAATGAAGTAACCTTATTCAGTTTTTACTCAATCTATCCTTATGGTTAAGCCTATCGTTTTCGTTTTAAGCCTTCTCATCTTTTTTTCATGCTCAAGAAGTTCAGAGAAACAAAAGGAGAAACAGGTGCAGGTCCGTTTAGAAAAGCTAGGTATCATAAGCCTTGAAACCGAAAGAAATTTTCCCTCATCGTTTGATATTGTGAATTGGGGTGATGATGGGAAAGCAATAGTAGGAATTGATAGAAGGATCAACGAAATCCTTTTTTTTGATTTCAATGGTCAACAAATGGGTAAGGTAAAAGTGCCCACCATTGATCAGCCATTTGGACTAAAGAGGATATCGGATGTCCATTACATTAACCGAGATTCTATCCTAGTTTATGATGCTCAATATCTAAGACTGATTCTTCAAAACCAGGAGAGTGAGGTCATAGACTCATGGCATTTACCTGACTTTTGGTCTGAGGCATCAAGAAGTGGTAATGTAGGTATAGTTGATGCATACTTGCATAAAGGGAGCCTGATTGCTGAGTTATTAGCATTTGAGAATCTTTATCCTATTTCCAGCAGGCAGTTTTACGAAGAGTCGAAGCTCTTTCATTTTGTTAACCTAACTCAGGAAACGGTGAATTCATACCTCAACTATCCTGAAGAATCACCTTATAGGAGCCAGTTATTTTACACAGCGTTTTTTCCTTATGTTGTAAAAACGAGTACATCATACGTGTTGTCTTTTCCATTCGATAATGGTATTTACAGCTTTAACAAAGGTTTGTCTTCTTATACCTACTTACAAAATGAGCCTAAGGCTTTTCCCAGGGCAACTGGCCAAGCTTTTGGTTCACATCAGACGGGTAATGATGTGTTGTATAGCAGAAAGCTTAATGGCTTTGGCTTGTTTATGAGAAATTCTTTAGAATTGAATGGTCTGGGAGAATGTGTAATAAGGGTTTATAGAGAAGCTTTGGGTAATAAAGATGAAATTCCTAATGACAGTCGTTCGTTCTATTCGGACGAGTTCCCTCCAACGTATAACTTGGAGTTATTTAAGGTCGATGGAGAAAGAATAATTAAAATAGGTCAGGAAATTAGTCTTAAGGATCTCGGTATATCGAATTTTATTGGGCAAGATGATGACGGAGTTTTGCTATTTATAGAACACAACCCAGACAGAGAAGATCCGCGTCTAGTCAAAATTGCTCTCTCTGTAAACTGATCAGAAGGGGGTATTGGGCCTCTGGATTAGGCTATTCCCCGAACAGATTAAGCCAGCCAAAAGAGGAAAACCAAAGGAAAAGCCACTCCGGCAAGGGCGAGCCACCAACCTCTTTTCTTAAAGCTATACTTACCACTGGCAATGAACATACCCGTTAGCGCAATGATGATCATGGCGCCACCAAAAATATCGGAATACCATATCCAGGCCGAGTTGGTGGTTTGGTGCAAGTCGGCCATTTCGGCCAGTCCATATCTTCGGCCAAAAAAGTCCAGAGTACCTTCTCCGTTTTCCAGACTTACCTCTGCCATAGCATCTTGAAAGTAGATTCTTAGGTTACCGTTTTGTATTCTAAAGTTGCGGTATTCGTTGCCGACACCCGTCTGCGGAATTAGTGATTTCACTAACTCATCGTTGTATTCTTCAGTGTCTGGCAGGTTTAGCGTAAGAGGTTCCGAACTGAGGGTGTATTGACGCGAGTTAAAGGTTCTCCTGTGGTTCAGTGCTATTCCTGAAATAGAAAAGGCTAGAATAAGCCCTACAAAAAAATAGGCAATGTCGCGGTGGTAGTTGCGGCAGAAGTTCTTAAACTTTCTCACTTAATTTTATTTAGACTGATTATAGATAACGGCAAAAATAGTGGATGAGTGATTCGAAACAAGTGCAACCGACAATTTTTTTAAATTGGCTAGATGAAAATCTGATGAATGGAAAATCTGGTAAACTTCTTTGCTGATATACCCACCGAATTTCGGGCGGGGATCTTAATTGGTGGTATAGTGGTCTTTTGGATACTGGAAGGAACGCTGCCCCTTTTTCACTTTCAATACAAGAAGGTTCGTCATGCCGGAATTAACCTTTTCTTTACCCTCACTACTATGATTATTGGGTTTGGTTTGGCAGGAGCACTATTGTATGCCTCAGATACGGTGGCTGCCAACCATTTTGGATTATTGTATATTATAGACCTTCCTCTTTGGGCTCAACTGGTAGTTGGTGTACTTCTTCTCGATTTAATAGGGGCTTACCTTGTGCATTGGACAGAACACAAGGTTAAATGGATGTGGAAATTTCATTTGGTTCACCATACCGACACTACGGTAGATGTAACTACAGGGCTGCGTCATCATCCCGGAGAAACCGTGTTCAGAATAGGGTTCACTATTTTGGCCGCCATTATTGTGGGGGCACCTATGTGGATCATCATGTTCTACCAGAGTATGTCGGTGCTGTTTGCGCACCTTACTCACGCCAATATCAACATGCCGAGATCGGTGGATAGGGCTTTATCTTGGGTTTTTGTGACTCCACTCATGCATAAGGTACATCACCATTATACACAACCACTTACCGATACCAACTACGGAAATATCTTTTCCTTTTGGGATCGCATTTTCGGCACCTTTGCACAAGTAGATGACACCAGAGAACTAAAATACGGTATCGACACCCATATGGATCCAAAAGAAAATGATGAGATGGGTAATTTGTTGAAAATTCCTTTTCAGCCTTATAGACCTCCGGTGGGGTCTAAGTTTGGAAGGGAATAGGAGTAATTTGCAGTAAATAATTTTTACCTATCTATGAGAGCGGACGATTCTTTTGAAGCTTTGGAAATTCATTTCGTCTAATTCTGTAGTTACGAATTTTTCACCTGTTTTCTTACATAGGTAGAATAACCTGAGTTCGATGTAAGTAAGTAGTAAAATATCCCCTCTTAGGACGTCATTGCGGAATTTT
>NZ_DDDQ01000094.1:0-16210 GCF_002336325.1 Roseivirga sp. UBA1976
TGTGAGGACACAGCTTGTGGCTAGCATACTGGATCTAACAAATGCAATCTAAATGAGTAACCCTATAAAAAAATGACCTCCTCGCCCCCCGAAGTATCGGGGCGGGCACCTGCCTTTGCAGGCAGGCTCCTCCTGTCAGGAGGAGATTTGAGGCAGTGCTAAAACGGACTCTTGTCCCCGTGGGGGGTAGGGGGTGGACAGAAATAAAATGAACAAACTAACCATAATCAAAATAGGTGGAAATGTGATCGATGACCCAAAGTCATTGGATCAGTTTCTTACTGATTTTGCCCAACGATCTGAACCGGCAATTCTGGTGCATGGTGGAGGCAAAATCGCTACACAGATTGGGAACAAGCTAGGCATCGAAGCCAAAATGGTCGATGGCCGCAGAATCACTGATGCTGAGACCCTCGATCTGGTGACCATGGTTTATGGTGGTTTAACCAACAAGAAAATTGTAGCTCAGCTGCAGTCCAAAGGCTTCAATGCGATTGGATTAACCGGGGCTGATGGCAATGTAATGCTGGCTAAAAAACGCCCCGTCAAGCAGATTGACTATGGGTTTGTGGGAGACATTACAGCAGATGGTGTCAATATTCCCTTACTGCAAAGCCTGTTGAATCAGGGTGTGAATCCGGTGTTTTGTGCGCTCACTCACGATGGTGAAGGCCATATGCTCAACACCAACGCAGATACCATTGCTTCGGTGTTAGCCGTGGCCATGAGCCGGGAATTCGAAGTAGAACTGGTTTATTGCTTTGAACAACCAGGCGTACTTTCTGACTTTGAAAACAAAGTGGTGATCCCAGTATTGGAGCCTAAGAACTATCAGGAATACAAGGATTCAGGAGTGATCAATAGTGGAATGATTCCAAAGCTGGACAATGCCTTTGATGCTCTCAATGCAGGAGTAAAAAGCGTAAGAATTATTCAGTTCTCAGATTTGAACAAGGCTGAAGCCGGAACGCTGATTAAACTATGAAGTGGTGCTACAGCTACATAATGTATAAATCAGCCATCTTTAGACTCGTCATTTCTCTGAACAGGGAAATCCCTAACAAACTTGGAAAAACCCTTTGGGAGATTCCCGATCAAGTCGGGAATGACGTTGCAGAAACGATCAGCTCATACCGAAAGAGATTCTTAGCTGCACTAAGTTCCGCGCTGACTAACGGAGTCCATTTTGCTGTGCCCTGTCTGCCGACAGGCAGGCACGCAATGATGGCTGCAAATAAAATATTGGAATGGAATTAAAAGAACAGGCCATATCGCTTCTAAAGCAACTGATTGAAATTCCCTCCTTGAGCAGAGAGGAGGATAAAACTGCTGATCTGATTGAATCGCTGTTGAAATCTAATGGTGTAGAAACAGAGCGATTGCAGAACAATATCTGGGCAAAGAATAAGCAATTCGATGCTTCAAAACCAACGCTATTGCTCAATTCCCATCATGACACGGTGAAGCCCAATGCTGGGTATACCAAAGACCCTTTCAAGGCCATTGTCGAAGATGGAAGACTTTACGGCTTGGGTAGCAATGATGCCGGTGGATGCCTTGTCTCATTGCTCGCCACTTTCCTTCATTTTTATGAAGAGAAATGGCCTTACAACATCATCTTTTTGGCTTCGGCTGAGGAAGAGATTTCTGGTAAGAATGGTATTGCTCTGGCCTTGCCTGAATTGGGAAAGATAGACTTTGCCATGGTTGGTGAACCTACCTTGATGCAAATGGCTGTTGCCGAAAAAGGCTTGATGGTGCTTGACTGTTCTGTAAAAGGAAAGGCCGGCCATGCCGCCAGAAATGAGGGAGAAAATGCCATTTACAAAGCTCTGCCCATCATCGATTGGTTTCAGAATTACCGTTTTGAAAAAGAGTCTGACTGGCTTGGACCTATTAAAATGTCGGTGACTCAAGTAAACTCCGGAACACAGCATAATGTGGTGCCCGATCTTTGTCAGTTCGTGGTAGATGTTCGAACTACGGATGTCATGAGCAATCAGGAGGTACTTGAGTTCATTCAGCAGTCGGTTGATTGCGAAGTAGTGGCAAGATCCACCCGACTCAATCCATCGTCTATTCCGGCAGATCATCCAATTGTAAAAGCTGGAGAAAGCCTCGGCATGACCAAATATGGTTCTCCAACATTGTCCGATCAGGCATTAATGCCTTTTCCTAGTCTCAAACTGGGCCCAGGAGATTCGGCAAGATCACACACAGCAGATGAGTATATTTACCTGAAGGAAATTGAGCAGGGAATAGAATTGTATATTGAACTGATAACGAAATTTATGAACGTTACTGCGAGCCTGCCTGTCGGCAGACAGGGACGTGGGACTTAGAATATCTAAGAAATTATGAGATTGCTTCGTTGCAAACTTGTGCTAACGCTCAGTTTGTTTTTCGCGATGACGGTCAGAATTAAAGCAAAATAGACAGAAGTTTTACTTCCCAATTAACGTCACCCTGAACTTGTTTCAGGGTCTAGAGATTCCGAAACAAGTTCGGAATGACGGAAGAACTAAAATAAAATTGAAGACCCAAGTCTAAAGATCGAAGGAACACTTCCGTCTTCTGACTCCCGTCTTCTAACTTCACAACATGAAACTCTGGAAAAAAGACATAGAAAGCTCGGCCAAAGTTGAGCAGTTTACAGTAGGTAGAGACCTTGAATTCGACATATTCCTGGCACCATTTGACGTGCAGGGATCGCTGGCGCATACCGCTATGTTGGAGTCTATCGGCCTGCTGACGGCAGATGAAAAAGAAGCCATTCATACCGAACTCAAAGCCATTTACAGAACCATGGAAACTGGCGAGTTTGAAATGATGGACGATGTGGAAGACATTCACTCTCAAATTGAGTTTATGCTCACTGAAAAGCTGGGTGATGTCGGTAAGAAAATCCATAGCGGCCGTTCTAGAAACGACCAAGTTTTAGTTGACCTCAAGCTTTTCATGCGTTCGGAGGTCAAAGAAATTGTGGAAGGCACAAAGGCGCTTTTCGATAGAATGACTGCTTTGAGCGAAGAATACAAATCGGTACTTATTCCGGGTTACACGCACATGCAGGTGGCCATGCCAAGCTCATTCGGACTATGGTTTGGAGCTTATGCAGAAGGTTTGGTCGATGATCTGAACGCACTTCATTCGGCCTACCAAATGGTAAACAAAAATCCTTTGGGTTCAGGAGCGGGATTCGGTTCATCCTTCCCCTTGAATCGACAAATGACTACCGATTTGCTGGGTTTTGAAGCCATGCATCATAATGTGGTTTATGCCATGATGTCGCGCGGAAAGGCAGAAAAGCAATTAGCCAGTGGAATGGCATCCATTGCCGCCACTTTGGGTAAATTCTCTATGGATGTTTGTCTTTACATGGGTCAGGATTTTGGCTTCCTTACTTTCCCAGATGAACTGACGACTGGTTCAAGCATTATGCCTCACAAAAAAAATCCCGATGTATTCGAACTGATTCGTGGCAAGTGCAATCGTATTGTGGCCCTGCCGAATGACATTGCCATGCTCACGGCTAACCTTCCTGTAGGTTACCACCGCGAAATGCAGTTATTGAAAGAGTTGCTGTTCCCAGCTCTGGAAGATTTGAAAGCTTGTTTGGAAATGGCTGAATACATGCTTCAGCATATCAAAATCAAGAATGATTTGATCGATCAGGACAAGTATAATTACCTGTTTACTGTGGAAGAAGTGAACCGTTTGGTGCTTTCAGGAGTGCCCTTCCGCGAAGCTTACATTCAGGTAGGGAAAGACGTAAATGCTGGGGAATTCAAAGCCGACAGAAAAGTGAATCACAATCACGAGGGTAGCATAGGCAACCTAATGACCGATGCCATTCGAGCTTCAATGGACAAACAATTGAACTCCTTCAACTTTGAACATTGGGAAAAGAGGATTGAAAAGCTTGTGAAGTAATTTTTGAATTATTATTCTAGTCTTTTAAAAACAAACACAATGACTAGGATTAGCTTGATTCTTTCTACCCTTTTAATGTCTTTTTACATAACCGCTCAAGACCGAATTGTGCGTGTAGATGGCACTTTCAACCCTAAAAGTCAGGAGTATGTTTTTGAAGCAAAAAACTTGAGCACCACTTATTATACAGTGGTAGTTAAGTTCAACAGACTGTATAATCTGAGGTCGAGTACCTCACTTCCTTTTATAAAGGCAGTCCCTCCCGGAAACACCAAACTCTTTGAGCTCTCTAAGGATGGGTATGGCGATCCGGACTATAGTTATAGCGTAGTGTACTGGAAGGGAACGGCCAACCCTAAGATTGAGGACGTGCTGTATGCTTTGCCTGTATCGTCCGGAATTGAGGTAGGTGTTAAACCCCTTCAACATTTGGCTAAAACATTTCAACAGGAAACTCCCGAAAACTTCTATGCTATTGGTTTTAGTCTTGTTGATGGTGACACCATCCGGGCTGCACGCAAAGGGGTCGTTGAAGAAATACAAGCAGACAATCAAACCGACAATCTAAACTACACTTTTACCACTGAGAGAAATTATATTCGGGTAAGGCATGAAGACGGAACCGTGGCCCGGTACACCAACTTTAAAAACAATTCAGCCCTGATTGAAGTGGGTGAAGAGTTGCTTCCCGGAGACCCTATGGCCATAGCCACTCAAACTTCCAATACCGGTGAGGCACTACTTATGTTTCGTGTTACCTATCTAATCGTAGACCCTAAGATGAGCAGTGATTACAAAGAGTGGAGCTCTATTGGTTATGTAACTCCCAAATTTATTACTGAAAATCATGAGGGTGAGCTGAAACCTAATAAGCTATACAAGGCCAGGCTAACAGACGACATCATTACCCAGGAAATGAGCAAACGTGAACGTAAAAAATACTTATCTGGAAAAAGATAGCTCAGGTGGATTGTTTAGATCTAAACCAGCCATATTTAACAGACAGCTTGTATAGTAATGCAAAGATAAACCCAACCAAGCTGTGTGCCATCAGGTAAAAAATTATACTGAAAAGCAGGTCTAATCCGTAAGGATCTGCCCCATCAAAAACTGGCTGTATGAAGAGAAAATAAACCAGAGCCAAAGTACTAATCGCAACATTGATCCAAAAGAAATACCAAAACCTTTTCCACTTACTTAACCAATAGATGCTAAGCGTCCACATAACGAATGGAACTTGTACTATTAGGTATATCCAAGTGGATTCACTCATATTAACTCCAGTCCAAAGACAGCTACTGCATATAGTGCCGCAATGACCAATGCCAACTGGCTGGTTTTTCGGGTGTGCGGCTTAATCCCCAGTGTTCTGATAATCTTCACATTAATGGACATGGAGATTAACACAAGGGCTAACGAAACCCCGAAAAGTGCCTGGGGATTATTGAACTCAAACCAGGCCTGATCATAACCAACCTCCAAAATCAGAGAGATAATTACCAGAACAAGCGAGATGGTCTGAAGGGATTTGTGTTTCATAAATGAGCTTTTTTTTAAAAGTCGTCACCCTGAACTTGATTCGGGGTCTTCAATTCGTTAGCGACCAAGATAGATTCTGAAATAAATTCAGAATGACCGATTTCTTAGATCAACACACAAACAGTAGCTAAGGTAGCCAGAAGTCGAATACTATTTCATTCATGCACTTAAAATGTCCTTTAGGGCATTTCTTGTAACCAATCTTGGAGCAGGGCCTGCAGCCTAATCCTTTCTTTTCAAGTATGGTAAACTTGGTTCGGTAAGGATACATGCCAAACTCCGGAATGGTATTACCCCAGATAGAAAATACGTTCTTTTTGAGTGCAGCTGCAATATGCATCATCCCCGTATCATGAGTAAAAACATACGTTGCCTTCTTCAGAATCGAGGCGCTTTGATTGATAGAGAACTTGCCACAGCCATTGTATATAAGAGCCTTTTTACCCAATTCACTGAGCGGCTTTTTAAAGTCTTCGGTTTCATGCGCTCTATCGAAAAACCCGGCAATTTGCTCTCCGTTTTCAGCATCTTCTTTGCCTCCCAGCAGCACAATGGGTTTATTGATTTTATCGCAAAGCTCAATCATTCGGTTCAGCGGAAGCTTCTTGGTTTCGTGATTGCCACCAATGGCAAAAGCCACAAACTCTTTTTGGTGAGTTTCGGGAAGCCAGTCTTTCTCCACCTCATCTTTTTCGGGAATGAAGTAATCCAAACCGAGAGCATCATTTTTCACGCCAAGCGGCCGGGCAGCTTCCAAATACCGATCTACAATGTGTACATTGGGTAACTTGTCTACTTTGAGGTTGACTATGAGCCACTTTTTCCAATTGAGTTTTGGGAAAGCTGCCGATTCTGCTTGTAGGGCAGCCTTAATTCTCCTGGTTCGAAGGTTGTTGTGAAGGTCTACCACAAAGTCGAACTTTTCGGCTTTAAGCTCACGAATCAGGCCCTTCAAATCGCCTTCCAATAAATGAAACTTATCGATGTATGGGTTGGCTTCCAGCACCGGATAAAAGTGCTTTTTTGTGGCATAGTGCACCTCCACATCGTCCATTTGAGTTTTTATAACCCTAATTACCGGGGTCGTAAGTACTATATCTCCAATGGATGAAAAACGAATGATTAATACCTTCTTAGGCATTGGCTACTTGTTCTTTCTTTTCTGAGAAATGCTTTTCTATGGCATCTCTGCTCATGGCATTCAAGGTCATTTCGGCTGTGAGCCCCCCTTTTCTCCCAATAAGCAAGCCGTATTGCATATGATGATACCCTTCCATAGCATGCGCATCGGGGTTTATAGCGAGTTTCACCCCCTGCTCCAACGCGTAGTTTACCCACCTCCAATCCAAATCGAGCCTCCATGGGTTGGCATTAATCTCAATCACCACGTTATGTTTGGCGCAATGGTCTATTACTGCCTTATGGTCTATAGGGTATCCGGCCCTTCTGAGCAGCAAACGCCCTGTTGGATGACCTAGTATCGTGGTGTACGGATTTTCAATAGCTCGCAAAAGGCGTTGTGTAGCCCTCTGCTTGTTCATGTTTAGAACGGAATGGACAGAGGCCACAATAAAGTCGAAACTAGCCAGCACATCATCGGCATAGTCCAGGCTCCCATCGTTAAGAATATCCGACTCTATCCCCTTGAATATTTTAAAGGGAGCTAGTTCTTTGTTCAGCTCATCTATCTCCTGGTGCTGTAGCGCCACCCGCTCTTCATTAAGTCCATTGGCATAGAAGGCAGACTTACTATGGTCGCAAATGCCCAAATACTCGTAACCCAACTCTTTGCAATACTCAGCCATTTGTCGGAGTGAATGTTTACCATCGCTATAAGTAGAGTGGTTGTGCAGAATCCCCTTCAGGTCTTCCATTTCAACCAAGCGAGGTAGTGAGTTGCTTTTGGCCCGTTCTATTTCGAATGTTCCTTCGCGCAGCTCAGGGGCCACATAGGCCATGTTTAGGGCTTCGTAAATTTTTTCTTCAGAATCGAAGTTCCCGGTGTAGGCCATATCGCGAAGACTCATATCGTTGGCAACAGGAATACTAATGTGTCGCTGGCTGCCAGTCTTTAGCAATTGTTCGCGCACGAAATGAGCCGGATCACAGAGCATAAGCTCAACAAGTATGCGGTGGTTTTTAAAGGTTCCTCTCCAAACAAGCGGACCACTTTCTTCTACTAACTGCTCAAAAGGCTCCAGAGCACCAAGCTCTTCCTCAAGAGCATTGAAGTCTGAAGAAGCGACTAAAATTTCCAGGCTCTCAGCCACCTCTAGCTTGCGCCTGAGCCCTCCGGTAATGGTAGCCTTCTCAACATTTTTCATACCATTAAGGTGTTCCACCAATTCATTGGCTATCACTTCAGCATCAGCGTAGTGCAGTTTGTTGGCATTGGCTTCTTTAAATTCCAATGCCTCAATAATGGTTTGCTGCGTTTTTTCGCCAAACCCTTTGAGTTTAGCCACCAAGCCCGAATTGGCCGCCTCCTTTAGTTCATGGCCACTTTCAATACCCAGTTCTTTCCATAGCACTTTGATTTTTTTTGGACCAATGCCCTTCATATCCAGCAGTTCCACTATGCCTTCGGGAGTTGCTTCCAATAAGTTTTGCAGTGCCTCTGATGTTCCTGTTTGAGCTAGTTCCTGAATGGTGGCCGCAATACCTTTGCCCACCCCTTGCAACGATTCAAGTTCGGCAAGACTCATGGCCGCAAGGTTCACATCCATTTTGTCTAATTGGAAGATGGCGTTCTGATAACCCCTTATTTTAAAAGTGTTTTCATCGTGCAGCTCCATAAGTGAAGCCAGCAGCTTGAGTTGTTTAAGAATTGTTGAGTTATCCAATTGACTTGATTTGTTAATGAGCGATGATAATACTTGCTTTTTTAGGCCGGAAAGACTAACTACTGTCTGTCAGCACGCAAAGTTAAAAATAACTGATTATGAACTATTGGTTGATAAAATCTGAGCCAAATACCTATTCTTACGATGATCTTGTTCAAAAAGGCCAAGACCATTGGGATGGTGTGAGAAACTACCAAGCCAGAAATAACCTAAAGGCCATGAAACCCGGAGACCTTGCTTTGTTCTACCACAGTGTGAACGAAAAAGCCGTGGTGGGCATAGCAGAGTGTGTAAGTGAGCACTACCCCGACCCCACAACTGATGACGACCGTTGGGTGGTGGTTGACTTTGTGCCTAAACAGAAGCTTAAAAAACCGGTTTCTTTAGAAGACATTAAACGAGAGTCGTTGTTATCGGAAATGGTGCTGGTCAAAAACTCGCGGCTTTCGGTCCAACCGGTTAAAAAAGAAGAGTTTGATCAAATTCTTAAGATGGCTCAGGAATGACACGTTTGCAAAGCATACTTTTTCTAATTCTTTGGGTGCCCGGCCTGGCTTTGGCTCAGGTTCAACATCTGGGAAGGTATGAGTTGGAACACAACTGGGACAATATAGATTACGTGGTCATTTCTCAAGAAGAAAACGGGGTTCTTATTGTTCAGCCGCAACTAAAAGGAAACAATAAACAATATCCGGTGGTTTTCCACCACCTGGATAAGCAATTGAATTTTTTGTGGGCAGATTCGTTAACCGTAGACCGGCAGCTTCACCTCAAAGGCTATCATTATGTGGGAGACAAAACCCTTTTACTCTTTCAAAATACCCAACTGAACCGCCTCATCAAGCTGGTTTCAGTAGACCTTAAGCAACGCGAATTACAAGAATTTGAACCTAAAACTATTGTTGATCTGGACATTCAGGAGTTTGAGGTTATTCAAGATCATGCGGTAATTGGTGGTTATATTGAGTCCAGGCCTGCCGTATTTGCCTACGACCTTAACACCAACAAGGTAAAAACCCTGCCCAATGTGTTTCAAAATAACTCCGAACTGCTGGAGGTAAAAGTAAATGCTGACAGTGTGACGTTCAACGTGCTTTCTTCCAAGCAAAACCTTCAGAAAGACCGCACCATAGTGGTAAATACCTACGATTACAATGGCAATGCCATTAGAGGCTATGAGTTAGAAACCGCAAAGGATCACCAACTCCTTTCGGCTGTTTCATCTTCTATTATAGACAAAGAGCAACTGGTAGTGGGACTCTACAGCGTAAAAACCGGCACCTTCCCCAGCGGCTTCTATGTAAACCATGTAGACCGAACCGGCCGGCAAACTATGCGCTATTACAATTTTGGTGAATTCAATAGCTTTCTGGACCATAATGGCGAACGCAGGGCCGAAAAGCTAAAAGACAAAGCCATTACAGCCAAAAAAAGAGGCAGAGAATGGCGCTATAAAATTGACGGGTTGTTTACCGAAATGGAAGAAAGCCGTGAGGCTCTCATAATTATGGGAGAGTTTTTCAAGCCCTGGAACATGAGCACACAAAATTACATGCGCTATCGGCAGGTAACTAGTCCGCTGATTGCTCCAACCGACCCTTTTTACAATCCATACGATGCCTGGACACGCTCCAATTTCAGAAGTGCCAGCCAACCCAATGAATTTGATTTTACCCATGCCTTTGCCTTTGCTATTAATCACAAAGGCGAGCTGTTGTGGGATCACAGTATGGATATTGATGAAGAGCTCAAAGGCACCCTTAGAACCTTTGGAGCCTTTCAGTGGTCGGGAGCCGATGCTTACTACGCCTACTACCTCGATGAGGAACTAGTGACCAGACATCTGAATGGCAACGAAAAAGAACGGATGGTACAAAAATTGAGGCTGATGGACGATGAAGATCAGCTGCGCTACGAAAAAGAAGAATTTCAGGGAATAGTAGGTTGGTTCGGCAATCGCTTTCTGGTTTATGGAGTTCAGAACGTAAAGAACCCGGAAGGTGAGGGCAACCGCAAGGTATTCTTTGTAAACGCAGTAGCCATAGAGCACTAACCGTTCAACCCAAACTGTATGACACACCGATTAATCCTAATGGCAGGCCTCATCCTTACGGCCTTATTTCCTCTCTCGGCACAAACCAATGCTGTCGAAATTGTTGCCGACCCTACCTCCGTAAGTTTTGAAACCGTGAGCATGGGTGAAAAGGGCTTTGCGATACTCGAAAAGCACATGCTCGAAAAGTCTAGAAGCTACCACCTGAAAGTACATTTTTACAACCCACAATTGGCCTTGCAACAAACGGTTATTCTTCCTTTAGATGTACGGACTAATATACTGCGAACAGACTTCAACAATGGTCAACTCTACCTACTTACCCAGAAAACAATACTGAGAAATGAGTTGAGCATTATTAAGTTCAACGAAAAGTATGAGTTCACCGAAATAAAAGTTCCGCTATTCGAATCTAAAGAAGTATGGTTTTTTGAAGTAGTTAATAACAAGGCCCTCTTTGCCGGCTTGTTCGATGCCCGTTCTACCGCCTTTCTTCTGGATATGACCAACGGCACCATTCAAACACTTCAAGGTCTGTACAGTCAAACAAGCAATCTCGTCCAGTGTACCTTTGATGAAAAGTGGGAAGTGGTTTCAATAATCACGAGCCATTACAACACTAACAAAGACCTTGGCTTCGAACTTAAAAACTACGATTCTCAGGGCAGGCTGGTGAGACAACATGTATTCAACCCACTGCCCGGTTATCAGTTGCATGTAAGTAGCGTGTCAGACTTTGCCGGGGGAAAGCAACTAATTGCGGGCTTTTATACCTTACCCAAGTCTCAGGGCTACAGCGGCATTTTTCATGTGATGCTCGATCAGGAAAGCAAAAAAGACATTGTGCTTACCCCTTTTTTTGAAATAGAAGGTTTTTTCTCTCATTTGGGAGAAAAAAGAGCCAATAAGGTAGTGAGCAAAGCCAAAGAAAAAGTGGCCAAAAAGGGGAAATGGTCTACCGAAACAGAGGCCACCCTTTTTCCCATTCAAACAGACGGAAACCATTTTTTTCTGAGCATGACATTTTATAGGTCTTTGCAGAGAAACAGAAATTCCTCCGTCATTACCCTTCTTGAGAACCAGTCTACAAGGTACCTGGCCTTACGCTTTACGTTGAACATTAGTCATCACATGTTGGCCGTGGTCAATCAAAAGGGCGAACTGGCCGAAACGCTGCACATAGATGGCCAATACACCCAGCAGACCAGCTTTAACAATTTCGTTCAGTCTACTTTTCAGGGTCAAACGGGTCTTATTGCCCGCAACGAAAAAGAACTTTATGGGGGAGTAATAAAGCCACAAAATAAAAGCCCATTCGCTCAGAGTTTAGAGGCCCATCTGGCCAGCCGGCAGTTTAAAGTGTACAACTCAAAGCTCATTGAGTGGCACCAAAACAAAATCCTTGTAACCCTTTTAGAAGGACAAATGGACAAGGTGGGCAATGTACAGCGCGTGTTCAGAGTTATACCCGTCACGGTGGAATAGCAGGGGTTCGTAAATCAGACTTTCCGCATTAAAAAATTGATCAAACTTCTCTGAGCAATTCCTTTTACTATATTTGTATTCTGAAATGCAAAAGCGGCTTCTTTTAGGTCATCCTCAGTTAGCCATCACCATTGGCCGGCTCTGTCAGCAACTGATAGAAAAACATCAAAATTTCGATAACACTGTTCTTTTAGGGCTCCAGCCTAGAGGTATTTATCTGGCCGAAAGAATTAAGGAGCGCCTGCAGGAGCTCACCAACACCTCCATTCAACTGGGCTATTTGGACGCTACCTTTTACCGGGACGATTTTCGCAGAAGAGACTCTCCTGTAAGAGCCAATGAAACCAAAATTGACTTTCTGATTGAGGAAAAAAAGGTAATTCTTATTGACGATGTTTTCTATACCGGACGCACCGTTAGGGCAGCCCTGGACGCTATGCATGCCTTTGGCCGACCCAAAAAAGTGGAGCTAATGGTTTTGGTTAAAAGAAGATATTCGAGCCACCTGCCCATTTTCCCCGACTACATAGGCAAAGAAGTAAACACTTTGGAGAGCCAAAAAGTACTGGTGGAATGGAAACACCAAAAAGGGGTAGAAGAAGACAATGTTTGGCTAATTAACAAGATAGATTAAATGGAGAAACTGAGCACAAAGCATCTTCTGGGGATAAAAGATCTTACTAGAGAAGATATAGAGCTCATTTTTCAGACGGCTGAGGAATTCAAAGATGTAATCAACAGACCCATCAAGAAAGTGCCGTCTTTGAGAGACATTACCATAGCCAACGTATTTTTTGAAAACTCTACCCGAACCAAACTGTCGTTTGAGCTGGCAGAGAAAAGGCTTTCGGCCGATGTGATTAACTTTTCCAGCAGCAACAGCTCCGTAAAAAAAGGAGAAACCCTGCTCGACACGGTGAACAACATTTTGTCTATGAAAGTAGACATGATAGTAATGCGACATTCGAGCCCCGGAGCACCCCATTTTTTGGCCAAACACATAAAAGCCAACATAGTGAATGCCGGAGACGGCACCCATGAGCACCCTACCCAGGCCCTGCTCGATACCTTCTCTATACGAGAACGACTCGGAGAAGTAGCCGGGAAAAAAGTGGCCATTATTGGCGACATTCTACACTCACGTGTGGCACTCTCCAACATTTTTGCACTTCAAAAACTTGGTGCCGAAGTAATGGTTTGCGGCCCCATAACCTTACTACCCAAACACATTGCCTCGCTGGGAGTAAAAGTAGAGCTCGATGTAAAAAAAGCCCTGGAATGGTGCGATGTGGCCAATATCTTGCGCATTCAGTTGGAACGACAGCACATAAAGTACTTCCCATCGTTGAGAGAATACTCGCTCTACTATGGTGTGAGTAAAAAGCTACTCGACTCCCTGAACAAAGAAATTGTGATAATGCACCCGGGGCCCATAAACCGCGGGGTAGAACTAAACAGTGATGTGGCAGACTCAGAACACGCCATAATTCTGGATCAGGTAGAAAATGGAGTAGCCGTACGCATGGCTGTACTCTATTTATTAGCATCCGTATCGAAATAAGCGGTATATTATACCTGGCTTAGATTAGTTGTACAGCAACCGAAATACCGACCTCTAAGCAACAATAAACCGTCCGGAACCTTTGAAACCAATGAAGAAGTTTTTACGCATTTTAGCCATCAGCGTAGTACTACTCGTGCTGGCATTTTACTTTATAGCCGTTCCCAAGTTTGTCTCGCTCATTACCGACTACGACCGGCACACCTTCGAATATGTAACCGATAATCCGGAGATTCTGGAAAACTACGGTATTGGAGCGAAACGAACACCGGCAGACTATGGATTCGACACCTACCGTGAAATTGACTACAACTCCCTGACAGACGAGGTTGCACTCAACGGATGGTACATGCCCGCAGCCAAAGAAGGCATTACTCAAACACTAATGATTAACCATGGCCGCACCTCCAACAGGCTAAAAACCATGAAGTATCTGGAGCTTGTAAAAGCTCAGGGTCTCGACACGCTCTACAATGTATTCATCCCCGATTTGCGCAACTCAGGCAAGTCGCAAGAAGCCAAAACGGCCCTGGGCTATGAGTTTGCAGAAGACATTGTGGGCAGCATGAAAATGCTCAACGAGAACTACGGGCAAACTGATTTTGTGCTCTGGGGCTTTTCTATGGGGGCTATGGCCAGTGCTGTGGCCATAAACCGACCAGACCTGGTAGAGTTTCAAAAGGAAAATGGGCTCAAGGTTCATAAGCTCATTCTCGACAGCCCCCTGAGCAATATTAAAGAAACAGCTCGCCTGGAAGGACAAAGCATGGGTATTCCCAATTTCATCTTCAATATGGCATGGGGCAGCTTCGATAAAAAAGTAAATGGTTACAGCGATAAAATGAAGCTTTCTTACCTGCTCAACAATACAAAACTCCCCACGCTCATCCTGTATAGCGATGGAGACAAAACAACTCCTGCTTCCATTTTAGAGACCGAAGTAGAAGGACTTTTTAACGTCTACCCTGTGCTTTTCAAAGACTGTGAGCACGTAAAGCTCTATACGCGCGAAGAGTACAAAGAACGATACACCAGCCGTGTAAATACTTTCTTGAGAAGCAACGATCTTTAGTTCAGAACACGGCTTTTCTTAGATGAGCCGAAGTTTTTTTACAGCGCAATTTTCGATAGCCGTAAAAATCAGTCAACAAACAGGGCCCTACATAAAACTACAGTTTGTAAGCCCAGCGGCTATATGACTCACAGTTAACATATCCTTTATTTCAATGGCATCAGAAGAAAAGCTAAATTTGCCCCAACTATTATAGAAGCAAATGAAGTATTATAATTCAATCATCGAGACCATAGGAAACACGCCTCTTGTTCGGCTCAATTCAGTAAACAAAGGTATTCCGGGTACCATTCTGGTCAAAGTAGAATACTTTAACCCCGGAAACTCTATGAAAGACCGAATGGCTCTTAAAATGATTGAAGATGCAGAAGCGGCCGGTATTTTAAAACCAGGCGGCACCATTATAGAAGGCACATCGGGTAATACCGGCATGGGCTTGGCACTTGGGGCTATAGCCAAAGGCTACAAGTGTATATTTACTCTGGCCGACAAGCAGTCGCAGGAAAAAATAGATATACTGAAAGCCGTAGGTGCCGAAGTAATTGTGTGCCCTACCAATGTAGAGCCGGACGACCCAAGATCGTACTACTCTGTAGCTCGCAAGCTCAACAAAGACATTCCAAATTCTTTCTATCCTAACCAATACGACAACCTGTCGAATACTAAAGCCCATTACGAAACCACAGGGCCAGAGATATGGAGAGATACTGAAGGCAAAATTACCCACTATGCGGCCGGTGTAGGCACCGGAGGCTCCATGTGCGGTACCTCCAAATACCTCAAAGAGCAAAACCCGAAAATTGTTTCAGTGGGTATCGATACTTATGGTTCGGTTTTCAAAAAGTACAAGGAAACCGGTGTATTCGATGAAAAAGAAATTTATCCTTACCTAACCGAAGGTATTGGAGAAGATATACTGCCTAAAAACGTAGACTTCGACCTGATTGACCATTTTGTGAAAGTAACTGACAAAGATGGAGCAATTATGACACGCAGACTTGCGCGCGAAGAGGGACTCTTTTGCGGTTGGTCGTGCGGGTCGGCTGTGGCAGGAGCACTGGAGTATGCCAAAGAAAACCTTACGGAAGACGATGTAATGGTGATTATTCTGCCAGACCATGGCACCCGATACCTCGGCAAAATTTATAACGATAACTGGATGAAAGCCCGTGGTTTTATTGAAGACAGGGCCTTTAGTTCGGCTGCCGATATACTCAGCCGCCAAAACGGTAATGGCAAGCTCACCACAATCGATAAAAATGCTACCGTTGCCGAAGCCATTAAACTTATGACCAGCCTGAGTATTTCTCAGTTACCGGTAAAAGATGGCGAGCAGTTTGTTGGAAGCCTCATTGATAGTAAGCTATTGGCTCAAATGATCGATGACCCTGAGCTTAAAACCAAGCCCGTTTCTGAAATTATGGATGGTCCGTTCCAGTTTGTTTCGGCCGATAATACTTTAGATGTACTTTCTTCAGTCATAACTAAAGACAACCCGGCTGTGTTGGTGAGAGATGAAAACAACGATGTGCATATTCTTACCCGTCACGACCTGCTAAATGCCATGACTACCAACTAACCTAAGGGTTGGTTTAAAATAAGGGTGCTCCAAAAGCTTAGTCACTCATGTCTCAACTCTTTCTGTTAAGATGGGTTTGAGGTTAGAGTAACCACGGCCTTTAGAGCACCAGTTTTATTTCTTAACCTGAGTTCGATGTAAGAAA
>NZ_DDDQ01000010.1:0-7639 GCF_002336325.1 Roseivirga sp. UBA1976
AAGAACCTGAAGCTGAGCAAAAAGATGAACCACAGGAGGGCCCGGCAGAGGCAAAACCTGAGGCTGATAAAGCCAAGCCTGCCGATGACAGCTCGAAGCCGGAAAAGGTAGACCCCAAGCCATCTGGAAAAAAGGGAGGAGAAGATAAAACAGGAGGATATAATGTGGGCGAGACCATCGACTTGTTTTAGTAGGTAAGGCCTGCCGGAATAGGTATAAATAGGGGTATTAGGGCAGCGAGGTTGTTTACTTGGCACAAACACATAAACCTTTAGGGTTAAGGTTCAATAATATTGTTTGTTCATCTACTGAGCTGTCGGGTTATCCCTGACAGCTTTTTTTATGAAAGAGAAAGTAAATTTAGAGCTATTGCGTTATTTGGAGGGCTTTGTTACCCCCAACAAGATTAAGCTCATTCAAGAGGTTTTGGCACATCGAACCCGACACGTAAGTGTTGTAATGGAAGATTTTTACCATTCGCAAAATGCCAGTGCCGTTATGCGCACCTGCGATTGCTTTGGAGTGCAGGATGTGTACATAACTCAGAGGCTGCACGATTATAACGTGAACCCTAATGTGGTAAGAGGTGCCTCCAAGTGGCTTTCGATTCACAAGTTTGATCGTGAGGAGCAGAGCACCCGAAAGTGCTTTAAAGAACTGCGAAGTAAGAATTATCGCATAGTGGGTACAACCCCAAACCCCAATTGTGCATCTATATATGAGTTAGATTTAGAGCAACCGCTGGCTGTGGTTTTTGGAACCGAAAAACAAGGGCTTTCAGACTATGCCAAACAGGAGGTAGACCAATTGGTGTATATTCCTATGTATGGATTTACAGAGTCTTTCAATGTTTCGGTGAGCGCAGCACTTATTTTAAATGAATTGGTCAACAGGCTAAAAAAATCTGCCATACCATGGCAGCTTAGCCAGGAAGAAAAACACACACTGACATTCGAATGGTATCAGCAAATTGTAAAGAGGTCCGACCTGCACATCAAAAACTTTTTGCAGGAACAATCCGGCAAGAAGTGACGTTGTGCACATTATCTGTTCAATCCAGTTACTTTTTATCCGGCCATAACGTTACACTAAAGTTCTACAACCAAAAAATTCAAAATTGAAAACAACCATTTGTTCGGTTCTGTTGGCCTTGTGGTGCATAAGCCACTGTGTCTTTGGTCAGACCATTATAGAAGGAAAGGTTACTGATGCAGAAACAGGAGACCCAATACCCTTTGCCAGCGTGTACTTTCAAGGGACCACCATTGGTGTTCCAACCGATTTTGATGGTTTTTATCGTATAAAAGGTGAGGCCAAAAGCGATACCTTGGTGGTTTCCTACATTGGCTATGAAACCAAAACAAAGGCTTACCAAAAAGGAGTAACCCAAACCATTAATTTTCAGCTCAACCCTGAAGCAACCGCTTTGAGCGATTTTGTGGTAACAGCCGGGAAAGTAGAAAACCCGGCCTTTGATATACTTAGGCAGGTAATGGATCATAAACCCATGAACGACAAGCGAAGGTTAGCTGCCTATGAGTTTGATAGCTACAACAAAATTGAAATTGATGTAGACAATATTTCAGATAAGCTGAGGCAAAAGAAGTTTATGAGAAAAATTGCGGCAGTCCTAGACTCCATAGAGGTTATTGCAGGAGAAGACGGAAAGCCCATTTTGCCCCTTTTTATTTCCGAATCGCTATCAAGATACTATTACCGGTCCGACCCTAGACTTTCTAAAGAAGAAGTGCTCAAAACCAAAATAACCGGGGTGGGTATTGAAGACGGAAGTCTAATTTCACAAGTCATAGGTTCATCCTTTCAGCAATACAATTTTTACCAAAACCGAATGAATATTGTTGAGAAGGAGTTTGCCTCGCCCATTGCCGATGGCTGGAGAATTCTCTATGACTATGTGCTGGAAGATTCGGTGACTATTGGTGGAGAGTTTTGTTACCTGCTCGATTTTAAACCTAAAAACGATCAGGAGCTGGCCTTTGTAGGTAAAATGTGGATTACCAAAAGAGACTTTGCCATAAAACAAATAGATGCTACGGTGCAGCGTACGGCCAATCTTAATTTTATTGAGAAAATTAAAATTCAACAAGAATTAGACAGGGTAGAAAACGGAGCCTGGTTGCCGGTAAAAACCCGTGTGCTTGTAGATGTGGCCGAAATAACCAATAAATCGGCCGGTTTCCTGGCTAAATTCTATACCTCCAACCAAAACCTGAGAGTTACAGAACCAAAAGACACCCGGTTCTTTGAGCGTGCTATTGAACTTTCGGAGCAATCGCGCGAATATGATGAAAGCTTTTGGGAGCAAAACCGACACGATAAGCTCACTCCAACAGAGATTAATGTAATCTCTATGATTGATACCCTTAAAAACATACCCATAGTAAAAACATGGACCACTCTGGCTAAAACCTTTGCCAGAGGTTATGTGGAGGTAGGGTCGTTCGATCTGGGGCCATGGCCCTTTTTACTCGGAAACAATAATATTGAAGGATGGCGTGTTCGTGTGGGAGGAAGAACCAATGAGCACTTTAGCCGAAGATGGCAGTTCAATGGCTACATGGCTTATGGTTTCGATGACGAGAAGTACAAATATGGCTTGGGAGCCACTTGGATTGCTGACCGAAACAACTGGACTACCTTCAATGTCAATTACCGAAAAGACATAGATCAGTTCGGAATTCAACCCGATGCCCTTACCGATATTGATGGTGGAACTGCCTTTCTGGCCCTTACTCAACTAGGAAATCTCGTTCGGCCGTTTAGATACGAAAGTTATCAATTAGGAGCTTTCAGGCAGTTTTCGCGTGCCTTTTCAGCCGGAATTTTACTTACCAACAAAAGCTTTCAGCCGGAATTCGATTTTAGGTACAGAACCAATTTGGAGAAACCCGATAGCCCCTTAGGGACAGATTTCTCTACCTCAGAAGTAACGCTGAGGTTAAAATATGCCAGAGACGAATCGTTCATTATTAACGACAACAGTCGAATAAGTCTGGGAACCTTGCGCTGGCCCATGTTTATGGCTTCGGTTACCCGTGGCTTTAAGGGAGTGGCAGGAGGAGATTTTGACTATACAAGAATTAATTTTGGTGTTCAGCAGAGGCTCAAGCTTGGCTTCTGGGGAGTATCCAACTACCAGATCAATGCCGGCCATACGTTCGAAGACCTGCCATATACTCTATTGAACGCCCATATTGGAAACGAACAAATTGTGTATACCACCATAGCCTTCAATACCATGCAGTTCTATGAGTTTGTGAGTCAGTCATACGCCTCTTTACGTTATCAGCACCAGTTTGGTGGGTTCATCCTCAACCGGGTTCCGTTAGTTAGAAAACTAAAGTGGCGACTAGTAGGTACGGGCAATATTCTTTTTGGCGGAGTGAGTCAAAGCACCCTGGATGTGCAGGCACTAACCGATGAAAATGGAAACTCTCTGCCACAGTTTGATGTGCTGGAAAACGGACGGCCTTTTGCCGAAGTTGGGGTTGGGGTAGAAAATATTTTTAAGTTCTTTAGGGTAGACTATATCAGGCGCCTTACCTATCTGGAAAATCCAGGTGTCGAAAAATCAGCCATAAAGTTTAGCTTTAATCTTAGTCTCTAGTTATAAAATCAGTGCTTAGCACAAGGCTATGCAGATTTAAATTGCATATTTGCAGCCTGAATAGATTTTAACCCAAACTGATGGTTTGTAGCATCAGAAAACGATTAAAATGAGCAATCAAGAGATCAAAATCACACTACCCGATGGCAGCGAGAAAGTATTCTCCAATGGGGCCACTGCCATGGATGTTGCCCTGAGTATTAGCGAAGGCCTGGCCAGAAACGTATTGGCTGCCGAAGTAAACGGAGAGGTATGGGATGCCAACCGCCCAATTACCCAAGATGCCACGGTTAAACTTCTTACCTGGAACGATGAAGATGGAAAGGCTACTTTCTGGCACTCTTCGGCTCACCTGATGGCCGAAGCACTGGAAGCGCTATATCCGGGGATAAAATTCGGAATAGGTCCGGCCATTGAGAATGGCTACTACTATGATGTAGACTTTGGCGATAAAGAATTTGATGCCAGCGAGCTGGAGCAAATTGAAAAGAAAATGCTCGAGTTGGCGCGCGAAAAAAATAATTATGAAAGAAAGGAAGTAGCCAAACAAGATGCCATCGCCTACTTTAAAGAGAAGGGTGATGAATATAAGTTAGAACTTCTTGATGGGCTTGAAGATGGCTCCATCACTTTTTATACCCAAGGAAATTTTACCGACCTGTGTCGTGGTCCTCACATACCCAATACCGGGTTTATAAAAGCTGTAAAGCTTCTCAATGTGGCCGGAGCTTATTGGCGTGGCGATGAAAAAAGAAAGCAGCTTACCCGAATTTACGGTATAACCTTCCCTAAACAGAAAGAGCTTTCCGAGTTTCTTCATAACCTGGAAGAAGCCAAAAAGAGAGATCATAGAAAACTGGGGAAAGAATTAGAGCTTTTTACATTTTCTGAAAAAGTAGGAATGGGCTTGCCGCTTTGGTTGCCTAAAGGTACCAGGCTTAGAGAGCGACTGGAAGGCTTTATGCGTAAGGCTCAGGTAAAGGCCGGCTACGACCCTGTGGTTACACCTCATATTGGACACAAGAATTTATATGTGACTTCAGGCCATTACGAGAAGTACGGAGAAGATTCGTTCAAACCCATACAAACACCCAATGAAGGGGAGGAGTTTTTACTAAAACCCATGAACTGCCCCCACCATTGCGAAATTTACAACTCCAAACCTCGCTCTTATAAAGATTTACCTCTTCGATTAGCCGAGTTTGGTACAGTGTATCGCTACGAACAAAGTGGAGAGCTTCATGGGCTTACGCGTGTAAGAGGGTTTACGCAAGACGATGCGCACATTTTCTGTAGGCCCGACCAGGTGAAAGATGAATTTAAAAAGGTTATAGACCTGGTGCTTTACGTATTTTCTTCACTTGGTTTCGAAGATTATGTAGCTCAAATAAGTTTAAGAGATCCGGAAAATAAGCAAAAATACATTGGCGAGGACCATTTATGGGAACAAGCCGAAGCCGCTATTCAAGAAGCAGCCGTAGAAAAAGGATTAAAAACCGTGACTGAATTGGGTGAGGCTGCATTCTACGGCCCTAAGCTCGATTTTATGGTCAAAGATGCTCTGGGCCGAAAATGGCAGCTTGGAACCATTCAGGTAGACTATACGCTGCCCGAACGGTTCAAACTAGAGTACACCGGGTCAGACAATCAAAAGCACAGACCGGTAATGATTCACCGTGCACCGTTTGGTTCGCTTGAGCGCTTCGTAGCCGTGTTAATTGAACATTGTGCCGGAGAGTTTCCGTTGTGGCTCACTCCAGACCAGGTAGCTATTCTGCCTATTTCCGAAAAATATGCTGACTATGCACAAGAAGTATATACTGCGCTGGAGGCAGCCGATATTACCGGATTTATAGATCACAGAGACGAAAAAATAGGTAGGAAAATCAGAGATGCCGAAGTAAAGAAAATCCCTATTATGCTTATTGTGGGAGAAAAAGAAGCAGCCGAAGGTCAGGTTTCTGTCAGAAAACACGGACAGGGAGATCAAGGGAGTATGTCGGTAGATGATTTTATTGTTTATTTTAACAAAGAGAAAAGTGCATCTTTAGGTACTGTTCCAGTATAATATCGTCTGGAGTAGTTGTTGATTATTAGAAAATAATACCGATATTTGCAGTCATTTTTAACAAAACAAGGAGGTTACAATCGCTAAAATGAGAAGGAACTACCCGCAAAGAGGCAGGGTAGAAGAACCGTACAAGGTCAATGAAAGAATTTCGGCACCCGAAGTAAGGGTAGTCGGTGAAAACGTAGAGCAGGGAATTTTTCCATTAAAACAGGCTTTACAGATGGCTGCAGAGCAAAGCCTTGACCTTGTGGAGATTTCTCCTACAGCGAAACCGCCCGTGTGTAAAATAATTGATTACTCTAAGTTCAAGTACGAGCAAAAGAAGAAGCAAAAGGAGATAAAAGCCAAAGCTTCCAAAACAGTAATCAAGGAAATTAGATTTGGACCCAATACCGATGATCACGATTTTGAGTTCAAGCTAAAGCACGCAATTAACTTTCTTAAAGAAGGGGCAAAGGTGAAAGCCTATGTACACTTTAAAGGAAGGACAATTGTATACAAAGAAAGAGGCGAGATTTTGCTCTTGAAATTCGCCCAGGCTTTGGAAGAGTACGCCAAAGTAGAGCAGTTGCCAAAACTAGAAGGAAAAAGAATGTTCTTGTTTTTGGCACCTAAGAGCGCAGGAAAGAAAAGTTAGTAAAACTAATATTTATAAAATGCCTAAAGTAAAAACTAAATCTGGAGCGAAAAAGCGTTTCAAGTTGACAGGAACCGGCAAAATCAAAAGAAAGCACGCTTTCAAAAGCCACATCCTGACTAAAAAAGAAACGAAGCAGAAGCGTAATTTGACTCACATGGGCTTGGTACACAAGTCTGATGAGGCAAACGTGAAGCACATGCTCAACATCTAAAAAAACCTTAAGGTTTAATGTTTAACCGGAGTTTTGGTATTAAGTTCTCTCTGAGACGCCAAAAATCAAAAACAACAGGAAAATGCCAAGATCAGTAAATACTGTAGCGTCTAGAGCGCGAAGAAAAAGAGTTCTGAAATTAGCCAAGGGCTATTGGGGACGTAGAAAAAATGTTTGGACTGTAGCTAAAAATGCAGTTGAAAAAGGTCTCACTTATTCTTACAGAGACAGAAAAGCCAAGAAGAGAGAATTCAGAAAACTTTGGATTCAGAGAATCAATGCCGGTGCCAGAGAGCATGGTATGTCTTACTCTCAACTAATGGGTAAAATTGGTAAGTCTGGAATTGAATTGAACAGAAAGGTTCTTGCCGACTTAGCGATGAATCATCCGGAAGCTTTCAAAGCAGTAGTAGATAAGGTAAAGTAAATTACCATTCAGATAATATATGCAAGCCCCTGCCGAAAGGTTGGGGCTTTTATTTTAGATAGAGTTTAGTGGAATGTAAAAAGACGACTTTGGTAGATCCGTTTTCTTTAACTACTAATGCACTTTCTAACCACGATCTGTCCGGTGGAATGATTCCCTGATTGAAATAACTAATGTGGCCGGTATTGTCGATTATGGTTATTCGTTCCTCATTTACAGACCACTTTCTGCCCAGCGTAGCCGGCATTAATGCCAACAGACTGTCAGTATTCCAAATCTCGTCATGTTCAAACATATAGAAGTCTTTGCTAAGGGTTTGCTTCAGTAGTAGACTGTCGCCATTAGCCAAGGCTTCAAAGAATTGCTCAATGCAGGTAGTCACTTCTTTCTCGCTAATAGCTGCATTTTTGGGCGTATGATTAACGTCACAGGCTAGCAGTAATAGTAGAATGAGTGATGATAGGGTAGTCTTTTTCATAAAGTTCAATATGGCGAAAAATGCCAATTATAGAATCCATTCTATTAGTAGGGAATATGGTTTTAGAACAGAAAGATTGTAAGAAACAAAAAAAGCAGCTCAGTGAGCTGCTTTCCGGTAGCGAGGACGGGAGTTGAACCCGTGACCTCAGGGTTATGAATCCTGCGCTCTAACCAACTGAGCT
>NZ_DDDQ01000010.1:7942-17046 GCF_002336325.1 Roseivirga sp. UBA1976
CTAACCAACTGAGCTACCTCGCCAGATTCCTTGAAATTACCCGAAGGGATTAGCCTTCGGTTTACTCAATTTTAGGATACCAAAATAGCCTTTTCGCTTACGGGCTTGCTAAAATTGAGGTGCAAAGGTAATTATCTAAACTTGATTATTACAACCTGTTTCCACACTTTTTTTTGTTTGTCGAAATGGTAATTAAGTTCTATATTACCCAACTTCATTTTTTCAGCCTATGGGAAAGTTAAAGTTCGTGACGGAGTTTGAGGTGAACGCTTCTCAAAAGATGCTCTTCCCTTACCTTAGTACGGCCAGTGGCCTTGCTCAATGGTTTGCAGACGATGTGAACATTAATGAAGACAAGGTCTACAGTTTTTTGTGGGATGGTGAGGAGCATAAAGCACGAAAAGTTTCCCAGCGTACCAATCATTCGGTCAAATTTGAGTTTCTCCCCGAAACTGAGGAAGACGAAGACGACCCCAATTATCTTGAGCTGAAACTCGATGTAAATGAGCTTACCCAAACCGTATTTTTACAGATTACCGACTACTCTGATTTAGACGATGAAGAAGAGCAGCAGGATCTTTGGGAAAACCTTGTGTACTCACTAAAAGAACTCATTGGAGGTTAAGCCAACACCGGCTTGCATTTACTAGCTAAAGGCATGATCTTTGAGGCCTAACCGGGGCAAATTAGGCTGCATGAAGAAAATAGATAGGTTGGTATTCGGATCCTTTATAGGACCTTTTTTGCTCACCCTTATTGTTGTTGATTTTATCCTCCTGCTGGTTACCCTGTTGAAATACTTCGACCAGATTATGGGCAAGGGGTTAAGTGCTTCTGTCTTTGCTGAGCTCATTACCTATTTTTCGATATCCAGTTCCCCCGATGCATTCCCTCTGGCCATTTTGTTAAGCTCAATAATGACCTTTGGTAATTTGGGAGAACACTCTGAGTTAACCGCAGTGAAGAGCTCCGGAATATCCTTGGTAAGAGCGTTGCTGCCCATTTTTATTTTTGTGTTGGGCCTCACCGGTTTTACCTATTACTCCAACACCCAACTTGTACCTAAAACCAACCTCAAAACCTACAGCCTGTTATGGGATATGCGAACCAAAAAACCTGCCCTTGATATCAAGGAAGGTGTTTTTTACGATGGTATACCGGGCTACAGTATCAAGGTGAATCAAAAAATAGGCGATGAGCAATTAAAAGATATTATCATTTACGATCATACTTCCAATAGCTCTCAAGGGAATAAGAAGGTAATTCTGGCTGACTCCGGCCGAATGTATTCCTTTATGAATCAACGCTATCTGGCTTTAGAACTCTACGATGGAAAGCGCTACGAGGAGAATATGAACGAAACCCGGGATGACAAAGAAAAAGGGGGACAGTTTATTAGAGACACTTTTTCTAAGAGCATTATCCGCTTCGATCTGTCATCGTTCGATATGGGCGATACCGATGAAAAATTATTCAGAAGGAGCCGTCTGGTGCAAACCCGCCAAGAGCTAATAGAAGGTATAGACTCTATGCAGCGTGACATACTTTCTAAAGAAGCACAGATATTTACCCAGGTAAGTTCCAATGGTTTCAGGTTTCATTTGGCTCGCGACCTTGATGTTCCTGAAGAGATTGCCAAACCTAAGGCATATTACGATTCGCTGTATAATCTTGAAAAAGCCAAAAAGAAGTCAAAGGCAGATGATATAGTAACCCCCGATAGTGTGATGGGGCGCAGCAAGCCGGAAGAACGATTGGTAAACGGTGATGCAAATATAGGTGAGACTGATACTCAAACTGAAGACGATTTGGAAGAGCAGTTAGAGTCTGCTCGTTCCAGGGGAGAGCAATATGCCCGGCAACAAGAGTCAGCGATAAGTAAAAAAAATAAAGTTTATACAGAAGAGCAGATAGATAAGACCTTAGAACGGCTGGAGGAATATTATGAACCGTCTAAGGCTAATCCCGACAACTTACGAATTACCACGGCCATTAATTATAGCGTTAACAATACCAGAACGGCCAGAAATATTCTCAACAGCCGAATTACAACGCTGAAGAATGTGCAGAGAGATCAACGTAAGTTTAGAGTCACCAAGAACCAACAGATAGCCAGGTCAATGGCTTGTCTTATAATGTTTCTTATTGGTGCTCCCATTGGGGCCATTATTAAGAAAGGAGGATTGGGGCTGCCGGTCATTGTTTCAGTTATTTTCTTTTTGGTTTACTACGTTTTAAATACCACCGGAGACAAGTGGGGAAAAGAAGGTGTGTTAGATCCGGTTGTGGCAGTGTGGATGTCCAATGCTGTTTTACTACCCATAGGCTTGTTCTTTTTACGACAGGCCAGAAACGACTCTCGTCTCTTCGAAGTAGATGCCTATCTCAATGCCTGGGAAAAGGTTAAGAAATTCTTTTGGAGAAAGAATCGATCAGAAGAAGTCTAAGGTTTGTTAATTACCCTTCGAATTCATACCTTTGCGGCTGTTTTAATTATAAAAATCAAATTTAGCTAAGCATGTATTTATCAAGCGAAAAGAAACAAGAGTTGTTTGAGAATCATGGTCGGTTAAAGTCAAAAGGTGATACAGGGTCTCCTGAGTCACAGATTGCACTTTTTACCTACCGAATCAATCACCTTACAGAACACTTAAAAGTTAACAAGAAAGATCACTCTTCTCGATTGGGTCTTTTGAAACTGGTAGGTAAAAGAAGAAGATTGCTCGACTATTTGTACAACAGAGACATTGAGCGTTACAGAGCAATCATTAAGGAATTGAACCTTAGAAAGTAAAATATTAAAGAAGGGAGTTCTTAGGAATTCCCTTTTTTCCTTTTATATTTTATTGCAGGATGAACATACTTCCTGCTTTCTTATTTTAAAATCTATATATGTCGAAAATTGTAACTAAGTCCATCAAAATGCCCGATGGCGCGGAAATCACAATCGAAACGGGTAAACTAGCAAAACAAGCGGACGGTTCAGTAGTGGTAAGAATGGGCAACACCATGTTGCTCGCTACAGTGGTGTCAGCTACTGAAGCCAAAGAAGACACAGACTTTCTCCCTCTTTCTGTAGACTATCAGGAAAAATTTGCTAGCTCAGGTAAAATTCCTGGCGGTTTTTTAAAGAGAGAAGGTAAACTTTCAGATCATGAGGTGCTAATTAGCCGATTGGTCGATAGAGCCTTAAGACCTCTATTTCCAGATGATTATCATGCCGATACGCAAGTGATGATCTCTATGATTTCTCACGATGAGAATGTAATGCCGGATTCTCTGGCAGCATTGGCAGCTTCTGCTGCTCTTTCTGTTTCAGATATTCCTTTCAACGGACCTATTTCTGAGGTTCGCGTGATTAAATATGAAGGTGAGTTTTTGGTAAACCCTAATAAGGAAAAAGCCAAAGCTGCCGAGTTAGATATTATTGTTGCTGCCGACCTCAAAAACATAATGATGGTTGAGGGCGAGATGAAAGAGGTTTCAGAAGCAGATTTGCTCGAGGCCATGAAAGTAGCCCACGATGCCATTAAGTTGCAGTGTCAGGCACAGATTGAATTGGCCCAAGAAGTTGGGTCTACTCAAAAAAGAGAATATTCTCATGAAAAGTCAGATCCGGAGCTTTGGGCTAAAATGGAATCTGAACTATATGATAAGTTATATGCTGTTGTTTCTAAGCAAACAGCCGATAAATCGGTTAGAAGCAACGATGTAAAAGCCATCAAAGAAGCTTTTGTTGAGTCACTTCCTGAAGATCATGAATACGACTCATTCCTTATAAGCCAATATTTTAAGAAGCTTCATAAAAGAGCTGCCAGAACCTTTGTGCTCAATGAGAGAAAGCGACTGGATGGAAGAGACTTTACGGAAGTAAGGCCAATTACCTGTGAGGTAGACTATTTGCCTTCAGCTCATGGTTCGGCTGTGTTTACACGAGGAGAAACTCAATCATTAACATCGTGTACCCTAGGTACTAAACTAGATGAGCAAATGATTGATGGTGCTACTGAGTCGGGTTATAACAAATTCATACTGCACTATAACTTCCCAGGTTTTTCAACCGGAGAAGTTCGTCCCAACAGAGGACCTGGCAGAAGAGAAGTAGGGCATGGTAACCTAGCCATGAGAGCACTAAAACAAGTGCTTCCGGCCGAAGATACTAACCCTTACACCATACGTTTGGTCTCAGACATTTTAGAATCTAACGGTTCTTCTTCTATGGCCACCGTTTGTGCAGGCTCTTTGGCACTTATGGACACTGGTGTTAAAATCTCTGCTCCAGTTTCGGGTATAGCCATGGGAATGATTTCAGATGCTGAAACCGGAAAATACGCCATCCTTTCTGACATCTTAGGCGATGAAGATCACCTGGGAGACATGGACTTTAAAGTTACCGGAACGGCTAAAGGAATTACTGCTTGTCAGATGGACATCAAGGTTGATGGCCTTTCTTACCAAGTACTGGAAGAAGCGCTTGAGCAGGCAAAACAAGGAAGACTCCATATTCTCAATGTAATGAATGAGGTGATTTCTGAGCCAAGAGCCGACTTCAAACCTCATGTGCCTAGAAGTGAGAAGTTCAATATTCCTAAAGACCAGATTGGTGCTGTTATTGGTCCTGGTGGTAAGGTAATTCAGGAAATACAGAAAGAAACCGGAGCAACCATTAATATCGAAGAGGTGGCCGATAGCGGTGTTGTTACTGTTTTTGCAGTGAACAAAGAGGCTATGCAGGCGGCTGTTAAGCGAATTAAGGCTATAGTAGCTGTTCCTGAAGTAGGCGAAGTTTACGAAGGTAAGGTGAAGTCTATAATGCCATTTGGAGCATTTGTAGAGTTCATGCCTGGTAAAGACGGATTGCTACACATTTCGGAAATAAAATGGGAACGACTGGAAAAAATGGAAGGCGTTCTTGAAGTAGGTGAGGAAGTAACCGTAAAACTCATTGGAATAGACAAAAAGACGGGCAAGTTCAGGCTGTCCAGAAAAGTTTTATTACCAAAACCAGAGCATAAGAACGAACAGAATTAGTATCTGCCACGTTGTTATGAGTGGAACTTTTCATAATTTACGAGTTGTTCCAAATTGTTTAAAGACAGGAAGAAAAGCATTTATTTGAATGAGACAGCTTAAGATTAGTAAGCAGATTACCAATAGAGAGTCGCAATCTCTCGATAAGTATTTACAGGAAATTGGTAAGGTAGACCTTCTTACTCCCGATGAAGAGGTAGATTTGGCCAAGAGAATCCGAGAAGGAGATCAACTGGCCTTGGAGAAGCTTACCAAAGCCAACCTGAGATTTGTGGTATCTGTGGCTAAACAATATCAAAATCAGGGCTTGTCGTTGGGAGATTTGATTAACGAAGGAAACCTTGGGTTGATCAAAGCAGCTCAGCGTTTTGATGAAACCAGAGGTTTTAAGTTCATTTCTTATGCCGTTTGGTGGATCAGACAGTCCATTCTACAAGCTCTGGCGGAACAGTCCAGGATTGTACGACTCCCGTTGAACAGGGTAGGTTCATTGAATAAAATTTCAAAGACCTTCTCTGAACTTGAGCAAAAATTTGAAAGAGAACCATCGCCCGATGAATTGGCCGAAGTATTGGAAGTAACCACCAATGAAGTTGTGGATACTATGAAGATTTCGGGTAGACACGTGTCTATGGATGCTCCATTTGTTCAGGGAGAAGAAAATAGCTTGCTGGATGTACTTGAAAATGACATGGAGGAAAAGCCAGACACTGGTCTGATGAATGACTCCCTGAGAAGAGAGGTACAACGAGCACTTTCTACCCTAACCCAACGAGAGGCCGATGTGATTACGCTATATTTTGGTCTGAATGGAGAGCATTCCATGACTCTGGAAGAGATTGGCGAAAAATTCAATCTAACCCGCGAGCGTGTAAGGCAAATCAAAGAAAAGGCCATCAGAAGGTTAAGACATACTTCGCGCAGCAAGGCGTTGAAGCCTTATCTGGGCTAATCGATAGTATTAGAATAAAAAGAAAAGGTGTCCTAAAAAGACACCTTTTTTTGTGTGTCCACATTGGGAACAATTGCTTTGCTTAAAACTGTTAAAGGCTTAGTTTTGACAAAATTTGAGAAGGAGATGACGAAAGAAAACGTAAAAGTGCTGATTATTGGATCTGGCCCTGCCGGATATACTGCCGCTATTTATGCCTCTAGAGCCGGTTTAAACCCTGTTTTGTATACAGGAGGAGAGCCTGGAGGACAGCTAACGACTACCAACGATGTTGAGAACTTTCCAGGGTACCCCGATGGTGTAAACGGTCCGCAAATGATGGTAGATCTTCAAAAGCAGGCAGAGCGATTCGGTACTCAAGTGCGTTACGGAGTTGTCACAAAAGTAGACTTCTCGTCATATCCTCATACCGTTTGGGTAGACGATAAGCATGAAGTAACGGCCGAGGCTGTGATTATTTCAACAGGTGCCAGTGCCAAATACCTTGGTTTAGAGTCTGAGAAAACATTTGCCAACAAAGGAGTATCGGCTTGTGCCGTTTGTGATGGCTTCTTCTACAGAGGTAAAAATGTGGCCGTAGTTGGCGGTGGTGATACTGCTGCTGAAGAAGCTACTTATTTGGCTAACCTTTGTCCTAAAGTATACCTTCTGGTTCGAAGAGACGAAATGAGAGCGTCCACCATTATGCAGGAGAGAGTGAAAAACACTCCTAACATAGAAATCTTATGGAATACAGAAGCCGAAGAGGTTTTGGGAGATGATAGCGGTGTAACGGGGGTTAGGGTAATAAATAATGAAACCGGAGAGAAACGAGAGTTGGAGATTAGTGGTTTCTTTGTTGCTATAGGCCATAAACCCAATACAGATATTTTCAAAGACTATCTTGAGATGGATGAAACCGGATATCTCATTGTACAACCCGGTAGTACCAAAACCAATGTAGAAGGGGTTTTTGCTACGGGCGATGCAGCCGATAGAATTTATCGTCAGGCCGTAACAGCTGCAGGTACCGGTTGTATGGGGGCATTAGATGCTGAGCGATTTCTCGCAGAAAAGGAGTTTGAAAAAGAATCAGAAAAGGAGATGGCTTAATCTCCTTTTTTTCACTAATCAATAGTAATGAAATTAGATATTCTGGCGTTGGCCGCCCACCCTGATGATGTAGAACTTTCGTGTGCTGGAACCCTCGTAAAGGCGGTTTCGATGGGGAAGAAGGCTGGGATTGTCGACTTTACTCAAGGAGAATTGGGCACGCGGGGAACTCCTGAAATACGAATGCAGGAAGCCCAAGCCTCGGCAAAAATCATGGGGCTTTCCGCACGGGAAAATCTAGGCTTTCGTGATGGTTTCTTTACCAACGATGAAGCACATCAGCTTGAAGTCATAAAAATGATCAGGAAGTACAGGCCAGAGATTGTACTCGCCAATGCCATTAGTGATAGGCACAGCGATCATGGAAGAGCTTCTGAGTTGGCTCGTGAGGCCTGTTTTTTAGCCGGGCTTACCATGATAAAAACGGAACACGAGGGGCAAAAACAAGAAGCCTGGCGGCCCAAAACCGTATATCACTACATTCAGAGTATCCCTCATGACCCCGATATAATTGTTGATGTCTCTTCGGCCTGGTCAACCAAGCTAGCAGCCATAAAGGCATTCAAATCGCAGTTTCATGATCCTGAATCCAAAGAACCGGCTACCTATATTTCCTCTCCGGAATTTTTAAACATGATTGAGGCCAGAGGTATTCATTATGGCCATGAAATAGGAGTGAAATACGGTGAAGGCTTTACCGTAGAAAGAACCCCCGGTGTAAGCTCAATCTTCGACCTCGTTTAGAAGAACCACTGTAGACGGTTTGGGCTTCAATGCTGCCCATCGTCACAAGTTTAGAGTTCATTAAGGGGTGGCTTCATTATTCCAAGATACTTCCACAGGCTTCTGAGCGTAGCTAGGGGTTGAACTCAAATCGAATGGCCAAACAGTTACGGCAATCAAGGCGAAAGCCGACTAATTTTCCAGTTGCCTTTGGCTTGTTTTTCATAAAGCAGCCGATCGTGCAATCGGTTTTGCCTTCCCTGCCAAAACTCAAATGAAGTAGGCTCAATACGGTAGCCTCCCCAAAAATCGGGCAAAGGCACTTTTCCCTCTTTAAACTTTTGTTTCATTTCTGCCAGTTTCATTTCGAGTATAGAACGCGAACTAATGACCTGACTTTGTTGAGAAACCCAGGCTCCCAACTGGCTGCCATGAGGCCGACTGGTAAAGTATTTTAATGACTCTTTGGCCGAAACCTTTTTGGCGACTCCCTGAATGAAAACCTGCCGCTCCATGGCGTACCAGGGAAATAACACACTTACCTGATTGTTCTTTTCAATATGGCGCGCCTTTCTACTTTTATAGTTGGTGTAAAAGACCAAACCGCTATGATCCAGGGCTTTCATAAGAACGGTGCGCTGAAAAGGCCTGTTCATTTCATCTACTGTACTCAACACCATGGCGTTAGGTTCCAGCAATTCTCCTGACTGCGCTTCTCCAAACCATTTTTCGAACTGTACAAAGGGGCTTTCGTTGGCCGATTCTACATCGAGAGCAGCTTTGGTATATTCCTGTCGGAGATCAGCAATGGATTTGGTCATAAGCAGTTTTTTTATTCAGGTAACAAATTTAAGCACTAAAGTTTTTCCTTTTCGTTAGGCAAAGTAAAGATGCATTTATAATTTCCATTCAAATCGATTATATGTTTGAATACGACAAAAATATTCCGGACCCGGAGCGAGGAGACTTTCTAATCTCAGAGCCATTTTTGAACGATCCAAACTTTGAGCGAACGGTAATTTTGGTTTGTGAACATTCAGAAGAAGGTACCTTTGGTTTGGTACTCAACAAAATGAGCGACCTTACATTAAGCGATGTAATGGATGAGTCGATTAATTTTAACGGTTACCTCAATATTGGTGGGCCGGTAGAACAAAACACACTACATTTTGTCCACAGGTTAGCCGATCAGATTCCGGGGTCCATTGCCTTAGGAGAGGATTTGCATTGGAGTGGAGATTTCGAGCACATTAAATTCATGCTCAATTCTGGGCTGCTAAAAGAAGACGACATACAGTTTTACTTA
>NZ_DDDQ01000144.1:0-11667 GCF_002336325.1 Roseivirga sp. UBA1976
TTTGTTAGATCCAGTATACTAGCCACAAGCTGTGTCCTCACAACGTCTTTTAACAGCCATTTGTGAGGGCACAAATGGAGGCAAGGTTCAGAAATATACTTCTTGCGACTTAAGTAAGTAACCCTATTAAGTTTTGAACAGTATTTTTAAAAACAATCCGCCATCTTGCGGCCTTTCTAAGAAATGACTCCAGCTCAGGCCGAAATATCCAAGCTTATTGATCTTCTGAAAATAGAGAAGGACGAAGACTATGCTCAGTATCAACAAAAGATGCTGAACACTTCTCTTGAAGAAAGAAGAAGACAAGGGGTTACCTGGTATCCGGTGGTAAAGGCCAATCATTTCATAAGTACCGGTGAGCGCTGGACCGTTGAATTGGAACGTACTTCACACCTGGAGCAAAACCACGCCTTTCAGTCGGGAGCGGTGGTCAGTTTGTTTCTAGGGCAAGATGAAAGGGATAGCACTATTCAAGGGGTTATCAGCTTTATTCGGGATAACAAAATGAGGATTGTCATTAACGATGACGATTTGCCCGATTGGATTGGCGATGGAAAGCTGGGAGTGAACCTGCTCTTCGATGAAGGCAGCTACCGCGAAATGCACAAAGCACTTATGGAAGTGCTGAAGGCAGAAAACGGACGGCTGGCTGAGTTGCGAGAGATATTTTACGGGGCTAACCGGCCGGCCTTTAAAAGCGGATATGATTTTCAGTCAGTCAACCTTAATGAAAGTCAGAATCAGGCACTCACTAAGGTTTTTAATGCCAGAGATGTGGCGATAATTCACGGCCCACCAGGCACAGGCAAAACCACCACCCTTGTCAATGCCATTAAAGAAGTGGTAAAAACCGAGCGACAGGTGCTGGTTTGTGCCCAAAGCAACGCGGCAGTAGACCTGCTGGTTGAAAAGCTAGATGTACTTGGAATAGAAGTACTGCGGCTCGGCCACCCGGCCCGCCTTACTCCGGAGGTAATCGAAAATAGTCTGGATGTCAAAATAGCTAACCATGCTTATTTTAAGGAGCTTCGCGAGATAAGAAAGCGCTCGGAGGAGTATCGGAGAATGGCCGGCAAGTATAAAAGAAACTTCGGCCATGAGGAGCGTATGCAGCGCAACCTGCTTAGGAAAGAAGCTAAAATGCTCAAAGAAGATGCCGATAGAATTGAGCAGCACATTACCGAAGATCTCATGGATAGGGCGCAAGTCATAGCCTGTACTTTGGTCGGTTCAACCCATTCGCTGGTCAATGATCGTGTCTTCAAAACCGTTTTTATAGATGAGGCTTCCCAAGCGCTTGAGCCTGCGGCATGGATTGCCATTCGCAAGGCCTATCGTGTAGTAATGGCAGGAGATCACCAGCAGCTACCGCCCACCGTCAAGTCGATAAAGGCAGCAAAGGAGGGACTAGAGAACACTCTGTTTGAGAAGGCAATAGGATTACCTGAAGCCACTGTTATGCTGCAAACGCAGTATCGAATGCACCCGGATATTATGAGGTTTTCCAGCGATTACTTCTATGAAGGAAAACTCAAAACGGCCAGTGAGGTACTGGAGCGCACCTATGCAATGGAGCTGGAGCACTTTGTGTTTATAGATACTGCCGGAGCAGGATTCACCGAAAAGGTGAAAAAGCAGACCCTTAGTACATACAATGAAGAAGAGGCCGCTTTGTTGGTCAAACATTTAGGTGACAACATCTTACCGGATACTTCCATTGGCATCATTGCTCCATACAAAGCCCAGGTAGAGGTTTTGCATGACTTAATAAAGGACAACCCTGCTTTTGATGAGGTGCGGGAGAACATTACCATCAATTCAGTCGATGCGTTTCAGGGGCAAGAGAGAGATATTATCTATATCAGCTTAACCCGGTCTAATGATAAAAGTGAAATTGGGTTTCTCAAAGAGTACCGAAGAATGAATGTGGCCATGACTCGTGCCAGAAATCAGTTGGTGATTATTGGTGATTCAGGAACTCTTGGTAAAGACAACTTCTACAATGCGGTACTGGACTACGCCCAGAAAACGGGAGGATATAAAAGCGCTTTTGAGTTTTTGTATTGATTGCTTTTACGTTGGAAACGCGATATCCATAAGTCCTCGTTACAAACGAAGACTAGTTAGTGAGTAAAGGCCACACCAATAATAGCCGGTACCAAAAGATGATTACAATCCTAAAAGGACGCTGAGCTTGCGTAAGACTCAAAGTAAGTACGAATTTCAAGCTAACGAATATCTATAGAAATAGCATTCTTATCATGCGATTGAAATAATTAATGTTGAATTATTTGACTATAAAAAAAATAATTAGGTGAATTAAAAAAAACAACATACCTTTCGTTACTTTCAATTCCGGAAGAAGAAAGAAGGAAGTTCATCCTGCCGTTTGGTGCCCGAACAAAAGCACACAATACTGATTACCAGAATTCGAATTCTCTTAATCCTTACCGTGTTTGCTACTGCTCTGAGGAGCAACAAAATGGGGGTTACCGAAAACCCTGGAGAGAGTAAGGTTGATTTTACATAATCAGAATGAAAAAATCATAACTTTTATCGTATTAATTGGCTTCTTCCTAGTTCCTAATCTTTCAAATGCAGACTGCACCTTAACAACTGCAGAGGGCACAGATGGAAGGTGTTTTTTGAGTGGAGGAGAATACAAGTGTAAAGCCAGAGAAGAAGATAAGCACTGTTTCGTTCCCACTGGAGAAATAGAGGAAGAGGCCGGGCAATAATTCAGTAGTCCCGATATAACGCAAGTCAATTCGAATGAAGGGCATAGAAGCCCTTCATTATTATTTAATAGTCACGAAAACTTTCATGAAGAACCAATTACTTATAGCAACAATATCTTTGTTTTTCCTTATCTGCTGTGATAACAAGAACACAGAGGAACTGACTTATATCGGTGATGACAATATTGAAGTTCAGGTTGTAGGAACTAAAAGTTTCCCTCTGGATTCCATAACAAGCTCAACTTCACTCATAGAGTACTTTGAAGTTGAGAATAACGGTTATTTGGGACTATTAAATACCAATTCGAATTCCATTTACATATATGACTATGATAGTGAATCCATTTTAAAAATATTATCATTCCCTATTCAGGGTCCGAACTCTGTTGGCAGAATTGAAGGCTTTCATTTTCACAATTTTGATAGTCTATTTATTCATTCTCAAAATTCTCTTAGACTTTACCTGAGTGATACTACTAAAACTATTAAAAGAAGATATGACCTTAGTGATTCAAAAGGACTCGTGCCTTCAAGCTCCTTCTCAAATGATATGCCTATGTTCTTATACAAGAATAATTATTATATCAATGCATGGGGTCATCAAAAAGAATACTACAATAACTCAGAATACCCTAACAGCTTATTACTAAAGTTAGACTTAGAGACAGGAAATACGGAAAGAATCTTATCCTATCCTAGTACTTATGTGGGTACGGGGGTTTGGGGTATCCAATTTCACTTTATGTGGAATGCTTATGATTCGAAAACTGGTGAGATCTCGCTAAGTTTTCCAATAGATAGGAACCTTTACTTTTTCAATCAGGCTGGTGAACTGAGTAATTTTAATGCTAGCTCAAATCAAATTGATAAAATTCGGCCACTATCCGAAAAAGATAGGTACCTGCCAAGCGATCCTTTTCAGGAGCTAAAAGTCTTCCAAACACAAAGCACCTATTACAGTGTTTATTACGACCCGTATAACAAACTATGGCTCAGGTTTATTAATGTGAAGATGAATGAAGATGATTTTGACTCCAAGCACCCAATTAGAAGTAGAAATCAAAACTTGAACGTTGTTATGCTCGACTCTACTAAAAGTAGAATTGGTGAAGTGAAATTGAGTCGTGATTTTAAGTACTTCTCTAATCCAACATTTATAAATGAAAAAGGTGTTCATATCAACGTGGACAAGTTTTCGATTGAAGATTCATTACATTTTGACATTATTAAATTCATTAAAAATGACTAAAAAGGTAAGCATATATCTAATTGTAACATTTTCAATTTGCCTTCTTATTTCTTGCTCCAATTCATCAAACCGTAATGTCATTCAATCTTTAGATGACATGGGCATTATTCTCGAACCAAATATTTCAAGAGTGTTTTTGATTCCTAATGCTGGTTGCCCGGGATGTACCACCTCGGCAGAAAGTTTTATGGTGCTGAATTTAGAGTCACCCGAAGTTATTTACATTCTAACGAACTTTACTTCCGTCAAAAACATTACATCAAAATTGGGAAAAGATGTGATTGAATCTTTTAATGTGCATTTAGATACTGAAAATATCTTCTATACCAATGGTGTCATCACCCCATATCCAATAATTTATCATATAGAAGGAGGTAGAATTACTAAATCCGACACGGTTAGTCCATATTCACCTAATAGCATTGCATTACTCGAGTTACACATAAATGAATAAGACGAAGATATTTGAAACCCCGCCTTTTCATTAATTTTCAGGCTAGGCTACAAAAAAGGGAAGGCCACAAGCGCTTTTGAGTTTTTGTATTGAAACCTAGGGCCTGAGCTAGAAACGCAATAGTCACTAGTCCTTATTGCAGATTAGGGCTATATAGGTGCTTTTGAGTTTATTGAGGGCCAAAATATTCTTAACTGGTTCTCACTTCTTTTTGGGTTTTAAAACCTCATTCTCCCTCAGAAACTGAGACTTATGGTATTCTTCTGGGAGAACGTCCAGATATCCGATAAAGTAACCTAAGTCATACCATGTTTGTGAGATACTTTTTGAACCATCTCTGGCCTTTTGAGGCTTTGGTATCCCGTCTTTTAATAAAAAAGCCTCAAACCTATTCTTTCTTTTGTTTTCAAACTCCACAATACAGGCTAGTGTTTCTGTGTGTATATCAAAGTACCAATAGGCATAACTTGGTTTAGTTCCTAAATGTACATTCAACGAACTTAAACTTGAATCATACTCTTTAAGAGAAAGGTGAAAGAACCTGTCTGAATTACTTATCTGAATAATAAGAATGTCATTTTTAAGATCGTAAGCCATGTTGTTAGAATACGTTTTGTTTTCTGAGGACTTGTTAATAAAGTGACCCATGGAGAAGTATCTGGTTGAATCAAACTTGTGTTTAATTCTGACGTCATTCTCAGTTTCTTCTAACAGAAATTCTTTTTGTTTATGGTGAAGGTATACCCATTTCTTTCGGTTCGGTAGCTCAAAATCGGGCGTTCTGGACTCAATAACTTTAAGTGCGCTATCTGAGATTTCGATTTTGTGGCTTTGGTTTCGGGTATTCAGTATTAAAAGAGATTCTTCAATAAGGAGGTAGTTTTGAACTTTAGTGTTGAAAGATAAGCTGTGAATAGTTTCTCCTGAGGTTGCTACTAGTCGGATTGATTTTTCGATGATAAGCAACTGGCGATCGTTTTTCAGGTTTATTTTGTGAGGGTCATTCACCAATAAGAGGCCAATAACAAGACTTAAATAAATATGGATCATTTGAATGTGTTTTCTTTTAGAAGTTCTGTGATGTGTTCTTTTTCATGCGGGACATTAGCTAATGGTATATGACAACTTATATCCTGTGTTTTCGGCTCTTTTGTACTGGGGAAAAAGAGTACAAATTTTAAATGGCTTAATTTTCCTTACTCGATATGTGATATTTGACTATTGACCCATTGGAAGAATTGAACCCTATTAAGTATTTAAGATCAGCAGTGATGGAAAAGCAGTTGAAGGCAAAATATCCTTCAAAAAATATCTTTCTTGTCACTGTAATTTTATTGTTTTTATCCAGAATGGCCTCAATAATAAAGTTCTTCTTTACGCCATTCTTTGAACCTAAGGGAGGCAAAGAAAAAAAGATGTGGTTGTCAACAATATCAATGTCATAGAATGTGGTTTGAGCGTATGCGGTATTTGCAGTGCTGGCATTTATCTTTCCTTCTATATCAAGTCCAGCCAGCCAATCTTGAACCACCGGAATATGGTCTAAAGAGTTTTCGCCAAGTAGAATTCCTTGATCATCATAGATGTCCACATTCAATCGGTTCAACAGATTAGCAGTAACTATTTTTTGTTCAATTACTCGGACGTGCATATCGGGAAATCCATCTTCCTTAATCAAGGGTTTGCCAAAATCTCTCTTGCTATTGGTTATAGAGTACTTTGTAAATGGTAATTCATGCTGACCAATGACTTTGCCAATTATATCAGAGCCTAACACATCAAAGTCTCCGGAGTTAAGCTTAATGTTTATGGTTTTCAGTAGATCGCCATTCAATGAATAGTTCAATAGTTTGCCGCCCCAAAGATCCTGCACAAATAAGGTTGAATCGGCCATTGCAATATTTTTTATACCCTTTATTTCGTTTGGTCCGGATCCAGCCTCACCGATTGTCCTTAAGAATTGAAAGTTACTGTCGAGGACAAACACTCGGTTTGAGTTTTTGTCGCTAAAAAACATGAATTCATCATGCAGTTCAATATCCCCTATTTGACCGAAGAGTATTGAGTCGTTTAGCTCGTAGAGTTCCGTAATCAGCTTAGCCTCTGTTATTGGAATTGGTTTTTCTTCAGAACATGAAACGAAAGGAGTCCATAACAACAATAAGAGAAACTTATAGTACATCTGTTTTATCCATTCCGAGGTATCTTGAGTTTTAAATGTTAACATATTGATTCTATTTGTAAATGAAACAAGCCCCTCATATACAGAGCCGACTGGGCTGCAGCTCACCTTTCAATCCCCGGTCAAATGCCTTATGCTATACCATTCGGCCGGACTACATTCAGTTTTTTGTGGAACATATTTGACATAGGGTTCACATATTGCTCTATCTCACGCAAATGAAGAAGTGATAAATGGAGTTAAGGTCATCATATAAAAGGAAGGTGTAACAAACCCTAACAGACAAGTTGCTTAGTAAAGCATTCCATCAGCAGAGAATTGCTGGCACTTACATTAGTGTACCTTAATTAAGCCGCCTAAACCAATTAACTCTAGTGTCACTCAAGGACTTTGTAAGTACTATTGATTTAACACGTTAGTCTAATTTATCTGTTTTTTTAGGAAAAACTAAGAGAAGCGGTTCTAAAATAATAGAAGTTGATGTATGGTCTTCATCTATAGGTGATGCTTTATTACTAAAATATTTCTTGAGTAAAAACAACTTCTACAATACGGTACTGGACTACGCCCAGAAAACGGGAGGCTATAAAAGCGCTTTTGAGTTTTTGTATTGATGTTTCTAGAAGCTCTCCTGAATCAAATCGAAATTAATAACAGCCCCTGCCACAGTGCCAGAAGATACGGCTACCGATACGGCTCTCATGTTAGAAGCATCGCCACATGCATAAACGCCTGGTACGGTGGTCATTTGCTTTTGATCTACTTTGATTAGACCCTGTTCCGTAATTTCACAGCCCAGACTTGTCGCAATATTGGTGCCTTGTTCAAAATGCGGACTATGGTAGAGTGCATTGATTTGGTGTGTATTGCCGTCTTTTAGAACTACTGCTGAGATTTGGCCATTCTCTTGCTCTATTCGTTCAATTTCTGTTTCTACAAGAGCGATGTTGTTTCTTTTTACTGCGGTTAGCTGCTCAGTAGGCAAATCGATTTTGCCATTGGTAAAAATGGTGAGTTCCTGGGTTAGATTTGAGATGAGTTGTGCATAGTGAAAAGCTTTGTCGCCATTGGCTAGTATACCTGTCGGTTGCCCGTGGAACTCATAACCGTGGCAGTATGGACAATGGATGACCGATTTTCCCCAGCATTCGGCAACTCCCGGGATATCGGGTAGAATGTCTTTAATGCCAGCAGCTAGTACGAGCCTCTTGCTTGTAAAAGAGCCTTTGTCTGTTTCTACAGTGAAGCCCTCAGGTGCTTTTTCGGCACTCAATGCCAAGCCGTCCAAAAACTCTACGGTTTTGTATTGTTGAACTTGCTCCTTCGCAATTGCACTGATTTCAGCAGGTTTTCGGCCATCATGTGTAAGGAAATTTTGGGAGTGCGGAGTAAAGCGATTGCATGGCTTTCTGCTATCAACCACCAGCACTTTTCTCAACGATCGGCCTAAGGCCAAAGCTGCTGAAAGGCCGGCATAACTGCCTCCAATAATAATAACCTCAAATCTTTGCATCCTTTAGCTTTTAGACAAAGGTAGTAGCTTAAATTATAATTGCAACATTGTTGCAATTAGTTATTTCGCTTGGTATGCTTGAACCTTCTTGCTGATCGCTTCAACCAAAACCTCGGCCGCTGCCGGCTTCAGTCTAAACCATAGCTCCGGTTCAATAAGCTCCATTTCAATAACAGCCAATTCATTATTGTTATCACGGATAATGTCTACTCTGGCATAGTAGGGTTGTGGATCGCAGGCGGCCACTGCTTTTTCGGCAAAGGCAATTTCTTCCAAAGTAGGTTGATATTCATGTACCGTTCCGCCAAAATCGTCCTGGACTCGGAAGTCACCGGGTTTAGCAATTTTTAGTACGGCATGGGTAAACTGGCCTCCCATTACCATTAGCGATATTTCACCCTTTTCCACCACATTCTTCTGAAAGGGCTGAAGCATCATGGCTTCTTGCTGAATCAGCTTTTGAAAAATAGGCTCGTATTCATGAATGTTGGAGAGGTCGATTCTGTAAGTGTGCCTTGCGGCTCCGGAGATACAGGGTTTCAGTATGCAATCTGTCCACTCTTTCTGAGCAAAGAGAGCAGCCAGGTTGGTCACTACTCCAATTTCCACATAGTGAGTTTCAGGAATGTTTATACCCTTAACCTGAAGATCCTTGAGGTAGTGCTTATCCATATTCCACTGAATCAATTGGTATGGATTGATCATTTCGGTGGCTTCACTCACTTTTTTGAGCCAGCCCTTCCATTCTTCGTACCGATCGAAATAGTCCCAGGTGGTGCGGAAAAGTACTGCTTTAGTAGAGGACCAATCGAAGTCTGGGTCGCTCCAGCTTTTTCTTGTCACTTTAAAGCCCTTGCTTTGCAGTGCTTCTACCACAAGACCATCTTCTTTAAGAATATTTTGTACGTACCAGCCGGGATTTTCTGGGGCCACATAGCGGTTGTCTGTCAATACCACTATGTCGAATGATTTCTCTTTCAAGGCATAAATTTAGATGCTAATAAACGAAAGATTGTTTAGAAATAAGGTGGTTTTCAATGACCAATGCATCCATTGCTGAATTCAAAAACAAGCCAATCGCTTCTTCAGGTTTTTCAACCATAGGCTGTCCTTTTTTGTTGAATGAAGTGTTGAGTACAGCACCTACACCGGTATGTTTTTTTAAGGTTTTCAAGAGCTTATAAAACCTTGAGTTCCATTCTTTTTCTACGGTTTGAGTTCTTGAGCTACCATCGACATGAATAACAGCTGCCAATTGATTTATGGCGGAGTCGATCGGTCTATCGACTAAAATCATATAAGGACTGTTTAATTTGTCCTGAAACAGATTGTGAAGCTCTTCGGGAAGTATGGATGGGGCAAAAGGGCGAAAGTCTTCTCGAAATTTGATATGACTATTGATATGATCTTGCATGCTCCGGTTTGAAGGATTGGCGAGTATGGATCTTCGCCCTAGCGCTCTTGGGCCAAATTCACAGCCCCCTTGAAACCAGCCCACTGTCTTATTATTGGCTATAAGACGAGCGGTTTGTTCGAGCAGATTTTCTTCGTCCAATTCCTTTATGGAGCAATTCTTTAAGGTGTTAATTGTTTCTTTTGAAGCTGAGAACGAGTAAGAGCTGCCGAAGCAGGTACTTCCATCATGAATTTGCCTTTTCCCCTTTACTATTTCCAGCCAACCATAGAAAGCGCAACCAAGGGCAATGCCATTGTCTGCAGCAGCAGGTTCAATATATAGTTGATTTACTACTCCTTTTCTGATTAGCCGACTGTTGGCCACTGCATTGAGCGCAACTCCTCCTGTGTAGGCCAGAGGGGTTGCAGTTTCACCTTTTAAACGCGACTCAAGAATATATTCTACGGCTCTTTCTACCTCCCTTTGAGCCCAAAAGGCCATATTGGCATAGTGCTGCCTGTTCTGTTTAAATCCTTCCCAATGATGAGCGGGTGTTGTAAGTGGTTGGTCCCATTGCGGAGAGAGAAAAACTCTACCTTTTTCAAAGTAGAAGGCCTCATGCTGAATTTCGGGTTTACCTAAGGGCGCAAGCCCCATAAGCTTGCCTACATCATCCATGTTTCCGAAGCAATAGTGGCTAATGGCGGAGTAGAAACCGCCAATGGAATGATTGGTGGTTGGCAACCAGGGAGACTTCTGGGTGTTCAGGGGACTGAAATCTTTGAACAACGTATGAAGCTTTGTTCCATCATAGTGGTAATAACTGTCTTTCTCGCAAATTAGCCCGTCACTAGAGTTTAGGTTGAGTTCTTTCAGATCAGGTAGGTTTTCATCGTTGCATTGGTCGTATGGACTCCCGCAACCATCAATGACTAAAACATTGAATTTTTTGTACGGACAAGTGCCTATGACGCTATACGCATGGGCCAAATGATGCGAAATGGAGACAAATTTCTCGTCTGGATAATTCTTGAAAACCCGAGGGCCTTTAAACTCATTTTTGGAGGGGATTACAAAATTTTCACATTGAACGACCAAATCTATTTCGTCAAGGCCAATTCCGGCTGCTTTCAGGCAGTATTCAGTGGTGAGGCTGTCATTTCCTCCGTCATGTTTAATTCTGCTTAATCTTTCTTTTTCTATACCTACTAATACGCGGCCATTCTTAAGTAGAACAGATGAACCATTGTGAGAAAGCCCTGTGCCTAAAACGTAGATATCTTTTTTCAACGAATTGTGTGTGAAAACTAAGTTAGTATTAAGGGGTATTTGGAGAGTTAAAAGTAAAGCCTCTGGCATCGCTACCTTCGTAGAAATCTACCTCAAGGCCAATAAGGTACATGGTTTGTTTCTTCTCTACGTGAATTTCAATGCCCTCAACCTGGTAGCTTATGTCACCCTCTTTGGGTTTATCGAAACCAAGCATGTAGCCAAGACCGGCACAGCCCATGCCGCCCTTTACGCCAATGCGCAACCCGTAGCCCTGGGGTATGCTTTTGTTTTCCATAATGCTTTTTACCTCAGCTATTGCTTTCTCGGTTAGTTTAACCGGTTGCAAGGCAGGAATTGTAGAATTTTTCTCCATTTCGGGCGTAAACTTAATACCTACATTAAGATTCTCACTATTTTAAAATCTAAATTGAGCCCAAAAGTTTCAGGCCTTAGATATGGACTATATAACTGAGTTAATAAAGATTCTGGTTCCGGCAGCATTGGTTATGTATGCTATGTATTTAGTGACACGCAATTTTCTACAAAAACAATTCGAAAAGCAGTTGCTCGAAGTGAAGTCAAAAACGGTTGAAACGGTACTTCCGTTGCGTCTTCAGGCCTATGAACGGCTGGCACTACTTCTGGAACGTATATCGCCCAATAACATGCTGCTTAGATTAAGCGACCCTTCTATATCGGCTTTTGAGTTTCAGCAATTATTGCAAAAAGAAATTAGAGAAGAGGTAAACCACAACCTTTCGCAACAAGTATATGTGAGCGATGATGCCTGGAAAAAGGTAAAGGGCTCCATCAATGATATTGTTGCTGCCATACAAAAGGCGGGTGAAACCATGACCGAAAAA
>NZ_DDDQ01000082.1:0-5222 GCF_002336325.1 Roseivirga sp. UBA1976
AAATCCATCCAACCATGAAAAAGACATTCAAATTTCTACTGGCCGGCCTAGTGGCCCTGGCTTTTAGCTGTACCGAAAAAGAAGACATTATTCCTGAAATTCCTGTAGAAGACTTTCCAGCCAACTTCTATGATACCGCTTCCCTAACGACCATTCTGAGAAAAATAACAGATACTATTCCCAGTTGGGAGGTACTGAAACGATTTACGGATGAAGCCGAGAGGCTTCCTCTGCCCTCATTTGAGAAAAGGGCACTCTTCTGGGCCGATCCGGATGGGAAAGAAAACCCTTTCAACGATCCGCAATTCGATTACATGACCAACCTGATGCGCCACCACGCAGAGCTGGTTGAAAATTTTGGAGCTAATGAATCTAGCGCGCTCTTTACCTCAGTTCCTCCATTTGATGGCCCCAACGGTGGCGAAATTGTAGTACCGTATCCGTTAGACATTCTGGATGCTAAACTCAGGGCAACTACCGTGCTTTTCTTACGCGAAAAAGAATTGGGTCTGCCCACCATTCTGGTCAATTTTTATCCTCCTTTCATAGACATGCCTGTATTCAAAACCAAAGCGGAATTCGAAACCTGGTTTGCAGACCGTTACCTCCCTGAAAAAGAGGCCGAAGCCAAGGCTGCAGAACTCATGAAGGCTGAGAAATACATTCCATGGCCCATTGAGTTTGAACTGTTCATTACACAAGTCGGGGGTATTTATGACGATGGCTTTTTAGCCGGAGCCACTGAAGATGAAATATTGATCTTTGCCAACGAAGTTAAAGATCGCATACTATCTACCGTAAAGACCCATTATAGAGGCATAGTGGTAGCCCATTTGTACACTAACTATCAGATGACCGAACGAAAATTCTGGAACAGAATGTCATATACAGGTTTCGATGAACTGGAGTTCGCCATATTTCCTCCCTTCGATGCAGAAACTACAAACACCTACATGGATGTGCAGCTGGAAAACTATCAAAAGATTATTGAGAATAGCGGCAATCTGCCCTGGGTAGCCTCTGAGGTAAGCGTTTTTGAGTGGTATGTAGAAGATGGTAAGTTTGAAGAGTACGAGAAAGCCATGTATGAAGCCACCTTTAATAAATTAGAAAATGCCTCCAATCCACCTCGGGGCATATCGGCAGCTGCGGGCTACATGAAAACCGAAGCGGCAAAACAATACCTGAAAGAATACTTCAGCCGTCATTGATCTTTGGTGTAACAGTTGAGGTTTTTGGATTGTCGGCAATCCAAAAAACAGGCCTCTCCATGGATGGTGGGGAGGCCACCTTTTGAACTATCTGTATGGTGTGGTTTAAATAAGTTTGCCCTGAGCTTTTATCCAGCGCTCAGGAAAATCGCCATGTGTTGCGATAGTATAGTCTTCGTATGAACAAGGAATGTAAGCCCTGTCCATAAAGTTTTCACCATAATTCACCAGCATCCACCACTTTTCGGTGAGCTTACTTTTAAAGAAGGTCATGGTATCGTCAGTACCCTCAAAGCTCACCGTGTACTTGGTGTACTGGTCTGAGTTAAATTGGCCTGTATCTTTTCGGTTATAAAAGCCTTCTATAAAGTACCAAATCATGGTACTGATTATGGCTCCCGTAGAATAGTGTTGATCGTCCAGGTCGGGGTTATATTCGGCTATACTTACGGAGCTCATTTTCTCATTCATGCCGGCATACCACATCAGCTGGCAGGCTTCTTCACCGGTAAGGCCAAAGGGTTGTGCGGCTGCGTTGCCTGTAGCATCGGCCGCCCTAATGGCCGTAATATCGAAAGTCATCATATTGGCCATGCGCACAATGGGTTCTGCATGTGCGAATTTTTCGCGTAGCTCGCCCAGTCTCAAAGCCTCAAAATAGAGTTTATCTAAGGCCGTTAGGGCTCCTGCCTCCACCAGATAGCTTTGGTGTGCCAAATGATTGTAGCTAAACATAAAGTTGGGCTGATGGGTAATTAGCCGTGAAAGAAAGGTCTCGTTAGCATCGCCTTCCTCTTCCACATCCAGCTTGGCGTCTACGTTGAGTACCGATATTAGATCCTTTTTACTTTCGTAGGCCAGGTACTGCGGCAGAGCAAAATCATGGGTACCTCCTATAATTATAGGAATCACTTTAGCGGCCAGCAAATGTTCACAAATCTCGCGCAGTCGTTCGGCCGTGTCTTCATGATTTTCTCCATTCTGAAGATTCCCCAGATCGGCCAACCTGTAGGTATTGCTGCTTCGCTTTAGCCGGTAAAACTTTTCTCTAATCCGATCGGCTGCACCGCTAACTCCCACGTTTACCCGAGTACCTCGATTGTCGGTGAGGCCCACAATGGCAATGTCTGTTTTGGTAATATCTAAGCCAGGGTCATTTAGCTGCTTAATGCTATTGCCCAGTGCAGACTCATGCAAACCATCAATTTTTGGAGGGGCTTTAAAGAAGAGTTGTAGGTTCATAGGCTCTGTTGAAATCCAAAATTAAAGATATAGGATTTCAACTGACAATACCTCACAGAAACCTTCTCCTTATTCGTACCTCAATGATTTTATGGGGTTGGCTCTTGCAGCCCTGATGGACTGATAGCTAATGGTGAGCAAGGTGATTAGCAACGCAAAAACCAAGCTAATTATAAAAGCGATTGCTCCTATCGAAATACGTTCGGCAAAACCCGCCAACCAGTTATCCATAGCGAAATAGGCCAATGGCGAGGCCAGTACAAAGGCTATTACTACCAGCTTTAAAAATGCCCCTGATAGCAGAGCCACAATTCCGGCCACGGTAGCTCCCAACACTTTTCGAACACCAATCTCCTTCATCTTTTGCTCGGCAGTGTAGGAAGCCAAACCATAGAGCCCCATGCAGGCAATCCATATGGCCACAAAAGAGAAAACAGTAAATATGCGACTGAAATTGGCTTCCGCCTTATATTGCTCATCAAAATCCTGATCAAGAAAATAGTATTCAAAAATCCGGTCTGGCATTATTTCATTAAACCTGGCCTCAATTTCATTTACCACCTGACCAAACCCATCGGTGGCTACATTTACCGACAGATAACCGGGTGTTCGGTCGGCCAGCATTACCATTATAAAAGGTTCCACCTCTTGCTGAACTGACATGAAGTAAAAGTCTCTAACAACTCCAATTACCCTACCTTGGCGGTTCTGCCAGCGCAAAGGTTTGCCCAGGGCGGCTTGAGGCGAGTCGAAGCCTAGCCGTTTTACCCCTGACTCATTGAGAATGAACCCTTCCGTTTCATCGCTGGGAAAGGATCGATCGAAGCCCCTGCCTGCGGCCATTTTCAGACCGTACAGGTCAATGAAATCATAGTCAACCGCCAAAAAGCGCATGTCGCTCCATTCGGCATTATTGTCCCACCCCAGTCTCACAACATTGTTACCAAGCTCTACACCGGGCACATTGCTAGACAGGGCAGTGCCCTTTACCGCAGCCGTTTGTTTTAGCTCATCGCGCAACACAGCAAATTTCTCAGCTGTACCCTGTCCAAAACGAGTAGGTAGGTATATCATTCGCTCCTTTTGAAAACCCAGTTCCAATTGACGCATGTATTGTAATTGGTTAAAAACCACATAGGTAGAAATAATGAGCGCAATAGAGATTACGAACTGAAAGACTACCAAAAATTTTCTGAGCATTGCCCCTTTTGAAGAATTCTGAAAGCTTCCTTTGAGCGTTTCAACAGGCTTGAAAGAAGAAAGCACCAGAGCAGGATAACTACCGGCCAGTAAACCCACAAGCATGGTGATGCCCAGAAGAATTACTGCCGGCCCCGGATCTGACAGTGGATTGAAAACAAGCTGTTTATTAGTAAAATCGTTGAGCAAGGGTAAAGTCAAAAGTATAAGAGCCACCGAAAGCACCATAGCCAGAAAAGAAAGCACCACCGACTCATTCAAAAACTGAACAATCAAATGCTTCTTATAGGCTCCCACCACCTTTCGTACTCCCACTTCTTTGGCTCTTTTTACCGAACGCGCGGTGGCAAGGTTCATAAAATTAATGCAGGCAATAAGCAGTATGAACAGACCAATGAGGGCGAATATCCTCACATTGTTCATGTTGCCTCCCGGAGCAAACTCTGCCCTAAAACTGCTCTTCAGGTGAATATCCTTCAGCGGCATTAGATAGTACTCTTGCCTATAGCCCGAACTCTCTTCCTGATCCAGTATATACTTGGCAGAAATGCGTTTTATTTTGTTCTCCAAATCCTCAGGGTCTGTCCCTTTTTGGGTTTCCAAATACACATAAGTGCTAAAATTCCACCAGTTGTTTTCAGAGGTTCTATTGGTAGCTCTTAGAGTTTCAAAAGAGGCTAGCACATGGAACTTTAGATGAGAGTTGTGAGGAATTGGAGCCAAAATACCTTTAACCGTAAGTTGGGTGTTAAAGTCGGGGAGGCTCAACACCTTGCCCATAGGATCGGTACTGCCAAAATACTTCTGAGCTATGTGCTCTGAGATCACTACCGTAAAGGGTTCATTGAGAGCCGTGCGAGAATCGCCCTTTAACAAAGGAAAATCGAAAACGCTGAATACAGCAGAGTCGGCATATACTACCTCTTCGTAGAACCGCTCCACACCTTCCGGCCGCTCAACCACCACATTCTGGCTCTTTCTAAATCTTACTGCTTTTAACACTTCCGGGTAATCTTTGACAAAGTACTGCGGCACCCAGTCTGACATAACCGCCCACTTTTCCGTACCTCCATTGTTAGGAAGTGAGTATTCACAGGCAACCCGGAAAATACGGTCTGCTTTGGTATGTTGGCTATCAAAAGTCAGTTCATCCTGCACATAGAGGTATATGAGAAATGAACAGGTAATACCAATGGTAAGCCCAAAAATATTTAAGAAAGAGTAGGCCCTGTTCTTAAGCAGTGACCTGAAAGCAATTTTTAGGTAGTTTGTAAGCATACGGCTCCGGGTTTGAGAGAAACATATGCTTAAAAGACTGGCGAAGGGTGAATTCGTTACACTACGAACTAAAAGAATGGATATTAAAACCTTGAACCACCGTAGCTCAAAGCCACTTCCAGCACGGTAGTGAAAAAAGAAAGCTGTCTAAAAGATTTCTCATTCCTTACTCCAGTGGTTCTGGTTAGTCTCCACTACTTAGGGAGTAAATGAGAAGTGCCTTCCAGACAGCTTCGTGTATTTCGAATTATTTATCTTATCCGTTCATTGAAATCAGGAACTCGTTGTTGT
>NZ_DDDQ01000136.1:0-12121 GCF_002336325.1 Roseivirga sp. UBA1976
ATACCGGATAAAACAGGCCTTTTTGAGAATTTAAGGCCTGTTTTTCCGGTATGACGTTCCTTTCTTACATCGAACTCAGGTTAATTAACAAAAGCTCGATTGCATATACACAATGTGTATACCTGGAACGGTAAAAGTGAAATTCTGACCCTAATGAACTGCCCCGTACTTGCTCGTCTGGTCAGGCAGGCTTAGGGTTCCTTTAAAAAGGCGGATTGTTAAGCTTCAGCTCTCGAATTATCTAATTTTCAGTAGAAATTTTAATCTTATCGGGCCACCTGCTGTTTTATGTAGCTTAGGTCCATGTTGATTTCCCGGGCTATTTCTTCCAGCGTGTCCATCAGGCCATTGTCATTCTCGGCAATCGGTCTGTTTTTTGCGTAGATCGATCTGCTCAATTCGAACACACTGTTTTGCAGGTTTACCAAAATGGGGTTTAGCTTCACCTTTTTATATAGCCGAATGGTGGCCAAAATGTCTTTAAGAATTTGTTGATTGGAAAGATCGAACAAAAACTCGGTGAACATTTCGTAGAGTTTATCATTGAGTCGGGCATTCAGCAGGTCTTCGTTCAGTTTTATATTCCACTTGAGCACTTCGTCACACAGTTCGTCCATTTTTTGAATGCTGAAATGGCCGTTGCTAAGCAGGTCTTTGAACTCAATATTAATTACGTCTTCAATATTCTGTTTGAGGGTTGGCGGAATTTGAAGGTTTTCTACCTTCATTACATTCAGAATGTTGTAGTTGCGATCGTAGATTTTTCTATAACTATCATAGGCCAGTTCTTCGCTTTGGGCCAGGTATTGATTCACGAGTTTCATTTGCTCGTCTTTGAACATACCAAAGAAGGAGAAGGTGTGGGTTTTAAAGCTGGCTTTGATAATGTCTACCACCGAGGCTACGTTGCTGCGTTCGAAAGCTGCATTGAGGGCATCGGAGATAGGAACAAATTCTTCGGTAGAGAGTCTTCTGGAAGTGCCACCTATGAGGTGGTGTTGCCCCAGGTAGAGCACCACAAAGCTAAATTCCTTCTTGGAGGTGGTTACCTTAGATTTCACCTGAGTGGTGCCGTAGGCGAGTTTTTGCATTCCTGCACTTTTGCGCTCAAAGAATATGCTGTTGCAGTCGTAATTGAGCACTGTAAGGCTTTGAGGATAGTCTGCAAAAAGAGAGGCTACCGCATAGTGCATTCCTACCTGTGTAAGGGAGAGTTGGTAAGGTTTTATGTGTTTCAGGTAAATGTCTTTTCCCGTTCCCTGGCCCGGTACGTTGCTTTCGGCTTTGGCAAGGTCTTCCAGTAGTTGGTCTTCAAACCTTACCTCCGACTCGCTTTCGCCCAACTGAATGGCACGACAGGCATATTGCAGTATCTGTAAGGTTTCAATACCTGAAATATCGTTGAAGAACCAACCACAACTGGTATACATGAGCATGGCATTGCGCTGCATTTCCAACATGCGCATGGTGTGTGTGCGCTCTTCATCGGTTAGTTTACGACCTACATGCCGTTTCAAAAATTTGTTTAGGTTGGGTTTAGACCTATCGAGAATTACTTCGATGTACTCATTGCGCATGGCCCAGGGATCTTGAACCAGATTGCTTAATCCGTTTTCGAAAATAGCGATCATGGTTTGGCGGGCATTGTCCAGTGCCTGACGCAATGGTTCTCGCCACTTCTGATGCCAGTGTCCTTCGCCACCGGTATGGCAGCCGCAATTAGATCGCCAGCGTTCTACTCCATGTACACAACTCCAGGAGCTGTTTTCATGAATTTGAACTTCATGTTCGGGCTCAAACATAGCCAGGTATTGGGCATAATTGGTCAGCTGAGTCAGTTGGTTTTCTTCGATATATCGCAGACAGTAGGCCAGGGCCATGTCTCCATTTTTGTGGTGGTGGCCATAGCTTTCTCCATCGGTGGCTATGTGTACCAATTCACGCTTCTGGCCTCTATAGCCTTCCATAAGGTCTTGGGCAAAGGCTTTTCCGTTGCCTAAAACTCCCTTGAAAGCTACATTCTGAGACCTGGAGCCATCGTAAAAATAGAGTGCTATGCGCTCACCGTTGGGCAGTTTATACCAATAATGTTGGTTAGGGTCAATGCCTTCTGTCCAGTTGTCTTCTCCAATTTTTCTAAAACGGGCGGCTTGTCTGGGTGCGAGAAGAGTAAATTTTATGCCCTGGGCAGCCATTATGCTCAATGTTTCTGTGTCAACAGCGGCTTCGCCCAACCACATGCCTTCCGGGTTTCTCCCAAAGCGTTTTTTAAAGTCTGCAATGCCCCAAATAATTTGGGCTTCCTTGTCGCGCCTGTTGGCCAAAGGCATAATCATATGGTTGTATACCTGCGCCATGGCCGAACCATGGCCACCAAAGTTTTTCTGACTTTGCTTATCGGAATCGAGTATGGCCTGGTAGGTAACGGGGGCGTGTTGCTCCATCCAGGAGAGCAATGTTGGTCCAAAGTTGAAACTGATTTTGGAGTAGTTGTTGACTATATCTATAATCTTTCCCTCGTCATTGAGCACTCTGGAAAAGGCATTGGGGTAGTAGCACTCTCTGGTAATGCGCTCGTTCCAATCGTGGTAAGGGAAAGCACTGGGTTGAATTTCAATTTTTTCGAGCCAGGCATTTTCTCTTGGGGGCTGATAGAAATGCCCGTGAATACATAAATATTTTTCCATGTAGCAGACCTACTTCTTCTTGTTGATTTTCTTAGTGCCCTTTGTGGGCACTTGCTTTAAAATAATGACCGAAAGCGGAGGTAAGGTAAGCTCCAGCGAGTTTGGTCTTCCATGGTGAGGGTGTGCTTCAGAAACCAGTTCTCCGGCATTGGAAACTCCGCTACCCCAGTAGTCTTTGCTGTCGGAGTTGAAGATTTCCTGCCAGGTGCCGCCATTTATGCCAATGCGGTAGCCGGTTCTTACCACGGGGGTAAAGTTACAGACTATGGCCAGGTTATCAGATTCTTTGTGGCCTTTTCTGAGGTAACTAATTACTGAATTGTGGTAGTCGTTCAGTTCAATCCACTCAAACCCTTCGGCCGAAAAGCTGTGCTCAAAAAGGGCCGGTTCTTGCCGGTACAATTGGTTGAGACTTTGGGTAAGTGCCTGAATCCCCCGATGCGGAGAATGGTCTAGTAAATGCCAGTCTATTGAGTAGTCGTGCTTCCACTCTGTGGTTTGACCTATCTCTCCTCCCATAAACACCAGTTTGGTTCCGGGGTGGGTATACATATAGGCATAGAGCAATCGCAAGTTGGCAAAACGTTGCCATTCATCGCCCGGCATTCGGTCAATTAATGGCCCCTTTCCATGAACTACCTCATCGTGAGAGAGGGGAAGCATAAAGTTTTCCGTAAAGGCGTAGTTCAGGCTAAAGGTTATGTTGTTTTGATGGTATTGTCTGTAAAAAGGGTCTTTTTTGAAATATTCGAGTGTGTCGTGCATCCAGCCCATCATCCATTTCATGCCAAAACCCAGGCCTCCAATATAGGTTGGGCGCGAAACTGATGGCCATGCGGTAGACTCTTCGGCAATGGTTTGTACGCCTTCAAAGTTTGCATAAACGTATTCGTTAAGTTCTTTAAGAAAAGAGATAGCCTCCAGATTTTCGCGCCCCCCGTACTGATTAGGAATCCACTCACCTTCTTTTCGCGAATAGTCAAGGTAGAGCATAGAGGCTACGGCATCTACCCGAAGACCGTCTGCATGGCACACATCTAACCAAAAACCGGCACTGCTAATGAGAAAAGCACGCACCTCGTTGCGGCCATAGTTGAAGATATATGAACTCCAGTCGGGGTGATATCCCTGCCGCGGGTCGGCATGTTCGTATAAGTGGGTGCCATCGAACGTATAAATGCCGTGTGCATCGTTGGGGAAGTGGGAGGGAACCCAGTCTAGAATTACCCCAATTTCTGCCTTATGGAAGGCATCTATCATGGCCATAAACTCTTCGGGGGTGCCGTAGCGAGAGGTCGGGGCAAAATAGCCCGTACACTGGTAGCCCCATGATCCAAAGAAAGGGTGCTCCATAATGGGCAGAAACTCAACATGAGTATAGCCCATTTCTTTTACGTAGTGTACCAATTCTTTGGCCAGCTCATTATACGTAAGCGATTGGCCATTGGCCTTGCGTTTCCACGAGCCCAAGTGCACTTCGTATACAGCGTAGGGCCTGTTGAGCGCATTGCGTTCTTTGCGGGCTTTCATCCAGGCCTTGTCTTTCCACTTATAATTGGCTTCCCATACCAGAGAGGCTGTTTTGGGCGGAACTTCCCAATGTAGGGCAAAGGGGTCGCCTTTTTCCAGTACTTGTCCTTCTTGGTTGGAGTGTATCTTGTATTTATATACTGTGCCTTTTCCTATACTCTCTACAAAACCTTCCCAAATTCCGGTGCCGTCCCAGCGAGGGTAAAGTTCGTAGCCTTCACCGTTCCAGAAATTGAAATCACCAATTACCTGAACCTTACGGGCATTGGGAGCCCAAACCGCAAAGAGAGTCCCTTTTTTGCCTTCATATTCGATGATATGCGATCCCAGCTTTTCGTATAGTCTAAAGTGTTTGCCCGACTTAAACAGGTCGCTATCAAAATCGGTCATTAGCGAATGAGCACTTACGTATTGATGTTCTTTCATGATAATTCGTCTAAAATCTGCTTTATTCCTGTTAGCGGAATTATTACCCAATCGGGCCTGGCCTTCAACTCATAGCCTATTTCATATACTGCTTTTTCCAGCAGATGGTATTGCAGCAGGTATCGGATTTCGCTTTCGTAGCCAATGTCCAGGTTATTGGCCATGGCCTCTTTTACATAGCTATTGAGAAAAACTGCCGAGAGAGCTCTGTAGTACTTTTCACCTACCAAAAAGCGATCTTCAACAGACAGCTTATGTTTGGATTTTTCATCGAAAATAACCGCGTAAATACCGTAGTGAAACGAACGAAGCATACCGGCTACATCTTTAAGCGGAGTTTGCTTAACCTTGCGATCGCGAATGGTGCTTTCCGGTTCGCCTTCATAGTCAATTATGTAGAAGTCGTCATTCGGGGTCATAAGAATCTGCCCCAGATGCAAGTCGCCATGTATACGAATGCGGCTGGAGTTGAGTCGTGTTTCTTCAAAGGCCAGAAACTGGGTAGTAATTTTTTCTCTCGATGCCACAAACAGTTCGGCATATTGACGCGCAAGGCCTTTGAGTTTACTCAGGTTTTCTTCAACCAAAATAAAGCGGGCATTGAGTTGGTAGATGATTCTGTTTTTGAGCCATACGGTGTAATCGCCATTGAATGGAATAGGGTTAAACTTGGTGTCTACTTTGTTGCTAAATAGGGCAATGTGCATTTGTGCCACTCTAAGGGCCATGCGTTCTACTTTTTGCAATACATCGTCACCTATGAGCAAACGAAAGTCAGACCTGAGGGCCTCTGTTTCTCTAAGCTCGAAATTGGGAATGTCTTCGATGTCTTTGGGGGCAATTGAGGTGGCTTCAATACGTTCAAAATACCCCTTCATCATGTCGAGGGTATGGTTCCATGCTTCGCCCACATTATCAATGCGTTCCTGAATTATACCTATGGAAAGTACGGCATATTGATTTTTAACCCAGCTTATACTACCACCATACTTCGGGCTGTTTTCAAAATGGCTCTCATCAGATAGAAACTTGGTAATTTCCAGATCGGGATTGGCATCTTGAAAAAGTCTTCTGTAGGCCTTAAAAAAGTATTTGCCGTTGTATTCTATGGAGGTATTGCTTTGGTCGAAGCCCATTACTTTGGAAGATTCATAGGGAGGGCTATTGCGCAATACTTTGCCGCGTTCAAAGCTTAGCTTGGTGTGGCCATCGGTTATACTTTTCTGGGAGAGGATTTGATGGTACAGGGCTTTTCGAAATGGTTCGAAGTATAGCGCATCAACAATAACTCCTTCATGCGCTTCTATTGAAAGGGAATGAACAATGGCTATTTCATGATCTACCGCTGAACGGTCTTTTACAAAAGCCAGAGTCATAAAATAATACTCGGTGAAGCCTGCTGCAAAGTTGACCTCAATGGTAATGAAGAAGGCCGTTTGGTGGTTGGTAATAGAGAAAGGCATGGCCATCTCTATCCGGCAGGTTTTTACCTTTTGACTTTTGGCCGCGTACCACCGCGTACCCATCATGTAAGAGGGTAATATTTCGCTACTCAGCTTGTGCCGAAAGCTATCGTTCCGAAAATGTTCGGTCCAGGCGGTATCGAAGGATGTGGTGGTGTTGGCCATGGCTTAGTAGTTGATGGTAAATATGTGATAGGGGAGTTGGTAAGGATCCAACTCCACATAGTTCCATTCCTGGTTCCATATGTAGCTATTGCCCGTAACCAAATCGGTTACCCGCATGGGGTGCGTGCCGCCAATACCCATTTTGTGCCTGGGTACCTGCACCCAACCGCTTTGTCGGTTGTAGGGGTCAAGATTAACCACGCAGAGTATATGATCTTTCTTGTCTTCGCTTTGTTTGAAATAGGCCAGAAGCTGGCCATTGTCTATGGTACAAAAGTCTATGTTGTTGGTATAATGAAAAGCCTTGTGGTCTTTCCTTATTTGGTTTATTCTGGCGATCAGTCGGGTGAGTTTATTGGTTTTGGACCAATCCCAGTGCTTCACCTCATATTTCTCAGAGTGCAAATACTCTTCTTTGCCAATAACTGCCTGGTGCACAATCTGCTCATACACGGGGCCATACATGCCAAAGTTGGAGCTAAGTGTGGCGGCCAGCATGTGGCGAATAATATATAAGTTCTCATTGCCTCCTTGAAGAATCCACGGGTTAATGTCGGGGGTGTTGGGCCAAAAGTTTGGTCTGAAGTAGTCTTTCATGTGCCCCCTGGTGAGCTCGGTCATGTACTCAATAAGCTCCTGCTTGTTATTGCGCCATGTATAATAGGTGTATCCCTGAGTGAAGCCAATTTTAGCCAAACGTTGCATGGTTTTAGGTTTGGTAAAGGCTTCGGAAAGAAAAAGCACATCGGGGTCTTTCTTCTTTACTTCCGCAATGAGGTACTCCCAAAATCCAAATGGCTTGGTGTGTGGGTTGTCTACCCTGAAGATTTTTATACCCAACGCATTCCAGTGGAGTACAATGCTTACAAATTCATCCCACATGTTTTCCCAATCTTCCGATTCGAAGTATATGGGGTAAATGTCCTGATACTTTTTGGGCGGATTTTCCGCATACTGTACGGTTCCATCAGGACGCCATTTGAACCAGGAAGGGTGTTGTTTTACATAGGGGTGATCGGGAGAGCATTGCAGTGCAAAATCCATGGCTATTTCAATACCATGTTGGGCGGCCGTTTCAATTACTTTTTTAAAATCATCGAAGCTGCCTAATTCGGGTAAAATATCCTTATGTCCTCCAGTGGTATTGCCAATGGCCCAGGGCACTCCCACATCATCGGGTTGAGCGGTGGTAGAGTTGTTTTTACCTTTTCGGTGGTTGGACCCAATAGGGTGAATGGGTGGGAAATAGATTACATCGAACCCCAGTTTAGCCACATACGGAATCACGTCTAAACAGTCTTGAAAGGTGCCGTGCTTACCCGGCTCTTTGGCCGTGGAACGTGGAAAAAATTCATACCATGTGCTAAAAAGCGCTTTCTTACGATCTACGTAGAGGGGTAAGTTCTTTTCGTAGGTAGTAGCAAAGGTTTTAACCGGATTATGGAGGAAAATGGAATGGAGTGTTTCCGATCTTGCTTCTTCTATGGCCTGCTGGTAAGCCTCGGGTTTTTGGAAGATTTCAATGAGTCCTTCCAGATAGGTTGCATTTTTTTTGTCTTTCTTTTTGGCCTCTTTCAGGTACTGAATTCCATCCAGAAGTTCTACGTCAACATGTTGGTTATCGGCTATTTTGCGCTCGATGTTGTGTTGCCAGGTGAGCGGATAATCTACCCAGGCTTCTACGGTATAGAGGTAAAGCCCTTGTTTGTCTACCTGAAATTCCCCTACCCATCGGTCGTTGTCGCGATGTTGCATGGAGGAGTATTTCCATGTTTTGGCTTTCTCGTGTTTGTATTTGATATGGGCATTGAGCACATCGTGTCCATCGGCCAGAATATCGGCCGAGACTTCGAACACTTGGTCTACCACTCGTTTGGCGGCATGTTGCCCGCAATTGATTTCAGGGGAAACGTTTTCGATGACAACACGTCTTTGACCGGATTTCATTTTATGATTGTTTTTTGGTGTAAATGAGGCGAAGTAGTTAAAACTCAAAGGGTATTGGCCTTTATGCCTTAATGAAAATAAAGAAAAATATATGGGCTTATCAAACGCCCGTAGCCTAATTCTGATGCAAACGGTTGCTCTCTTTTGGTTGTGCTTTTTTACTCGTGCACAGGGTTGAGGCCGACTTTTTTTGTGGCTAAATTCAAAGAGCCTTAGGTGATGAGACAGCAGGATAAAAAAAAGCTAGCCCATCAGGCTAGCTTTTTTTGTGATAAGTGTTTAGGTGTAAGGGTGTTTTTAGCTCCACTTGAGAGCAATTTTTTTAATGTCTATATCCCACGAGTTCTCTGCCTCTTCTTTGCTGCTAAGCTCGCTTCGTATCTCTTGCCACAGGGCCTTGTTTCCGGTGAAATAGGAGGCCTTGGGCACTATATCGTCTTGCAAGGCTATGCGGTTATCGTCCGCGTCTTTGAGGTTGTTGTTCCAGTCCAGCTCATTCACTTTGTATTTCATTCGGAATAATTCCAGAAACACCTTTTTGATTTGAGCATTACTGTCGGTAAGCTGTATTTGAGCAAAAAAGAGCTGGTCTCTGTAAAGGTGCATTTGAAGTATACACTTAATGCCCTTCACATTAAGTTTATAGAAGAGCGTAATCTGAGTATCGAGGGGGAGACCCTTTTTTTGTGCAAAGTTTGGCTTGCCAAACAGCCTTCTTATTTCTTTTTGGGTTTTGCCAAATTCTACTCCATAAAACCTAATGTGTTTTTCTGTAGAATAGCTTTGGTTGGTGTCTCGGCTATGAAAGTTAAAGGCCGATGAAACATTGAGGGCATTTCTGGACTGGTAGAAGTCTTCCTTGCCCAAATAATAGAGCTTTCTCCTTTTCCTGCTGCCAAATAATGACAAGAAAGGCAAACTATCAGTTCGCATAACATTTAGTGTTTAGGTGGTGTTTGTTCGTTAAGAACAAGGTGAAGTTAGAAAAACTAGCGAGAAAAAAATAATCTGTAGCAACATAAAAATCGGCTTTTAGAAAGACTAAAAGCCGATTTTTAGAAGGGATCAGATGGAAAACAGTTGTCAACGGCAAAAAAATGTATTTATAAAAAATACTACTTTTTTTGGCCCTTTTATTCTTCTTATCTAAAAGTGAAATTTACAAAATAAATTGTCCTATCCCATAAGAGTTCTAAACTGCCTCCGTCTTTGGTTTCTACCACCTGGATAGTAAAGTCTTCAATGGTTTCAGCATTATTTTCGCGTTGCATGGGTACTCTCATAAGGTCTCGTGATTGATCGTAGGCTTGGCCGTTTTGTCCGGTTTGTTGGTTAATGATGAGCGTGCCACCTTCTTCTTCAGGAATGGAGAAAAGGGTGTATTCTCCGGCCGGAATTTTTTGCCCGTTTATGTATAAGTCTTTGCTTGTAGAAAAGTGGCTGGCGGCATTGGCTCCGGTTCTCCATACTTTGCCATAGGGTACTATGCCTCCAAAAATTTCTCTTCCACGTTTTTGAGGAGAACCGTAGGTCACTTTAAAGTCGGAGCCGCCAAAGCTAAATTCGGCTTCGCGTGCTGGTGATAGAGTGCCAAATGGAGAGCCTTTTTCGTCTATGGCCAAATATCGCTTGGTCAGTGCATCAAAATCTAGTTCGGCCACGCGCTCAACAATCAGTTTACGTGTTGTTTCTTTGGCGTCTAGCTCTATCAAGTCTCCTGATGCATTGGTTTTTACATACATCACTCCGCGGCTGGGGTGTCTGAGTGTGTAATTGTTGGGTTGGGTACGGTGAATAATAAAGTCTGAAGCTCTTCTGCCTGTAAGCAGGTATTGATGAATGGAATCGGCAGCCGAGTTATTGGCTCTATTGAAGGCTATGTCGTACGGCCAATGCACCATGTCTATGAATGGCAGGTATGTGCCGTCATTGGCCATAGAATATGTAACCGCACCGTTGCGTCCCTGAGCAGTTATCTTAAGGCTATCGCCACTGGCACTTATTTCCTGAACAACACGGCCTTGTTCCGAATTAGAAAAGTCATCTTCGTAGGTGGTGGCTTCCATGGCAATGAGGCGGTTGCTATCGTCCCACTCTATGCTGTAGCTGGTGAGGCTGATTCTCGGACTCCTCAATACCACATCGGCCTCTAACTGGTGGCCAGACTTACTAATTCGCTCAATGGCCAGGGTGTCGTTGCCCAGTTTAGTTACCAAATAGTAAGTGTTACTTGCTTTACTGTCTGTTGAACCGGGCTGGCAGGCTATTATGAGCAAGCCAGCCATTAATGATAGAATTACTTGTTTCATGGGGTTAATGGTCAGTTTCCATGAAATTAGTTGGCGAGAGGTGCTTCTGTAACTTCTTTTATATCAGTGGTTAAACCTTAGTTTTTACTTTAGACCACTCTTTTATTTGCCAGTAAATTCTGCCGGTAGTCAGGTGGTTTCCTTCTTTATCATGAGCCTTAACCTCGCAACACACCACCACGGCTTCATTTTTTTCTAAAGGGGTAATGACCTCTTTTTGCAGCCATTCCTGGCTAATGGCAAAACTTACGGTGGTTTCCATCTTGGCTTGGTAGTGATAATCCATTTCCAGCTTTTGCATTATAACTCTATACTTTTTAGCCCCCAGACAATTGAGCAGTACCAGTCCGGTGGAGTATTCGGAGGCTGTGGCTAGAGCACAGGCGTGGATTCCTTTTATATGATTGAAGTTGGCCCTTTTGTACGGTATATGAATGTCTACGCCAAAATCGGTTAGCGACTTAATACGAAAGCCATGAGGTTTGTTGAAGGGAATCATTCGAGCCAACCCAAAATTGAGTAGTGAAAGATGTTTTTTAGAGGTTTTGGCTTTCGCCATTAGAGTAGCCGTATCGAACATGGGTAGAAGAGTTTGTTTTAATTTATACATTCTTGCTTAATTTCCGCGCATGTTGAGTTTTTGGGAGTCAGATTTCTATACTAGTTATGATCATATAGTGGTAGGCAGCGGTATTGTGGGTTTGTCTACTGCGCTTTCTATTCGGGAAAAACTACCCAATGCCCGTGTACTGGTGCTTGAGAGGGGACATTTTCCAACCGGAGCAAGTACTAAAAATGCAGGGTTTGCCTGCTTTGGTAGCCTTTCTGAGATTGCGGCTGATTTGGAAAAACTTTCTGAAGAGGAAGTGTTGAAATTGGTTCAACTTCGGTGGGAGGGGCTTCAACTGCTGAGACAGAGGCTGACCGATGAGGCTATCGACTTCAGAAATTATGGAGGCTATGAGTTGCTTCGTGCCAATGAAGTAGGAGTACTGGAACAAATGGATAGGGTAAATACTCTGCTTAAGCCCCTGTTTGGTCAGCCGGTCTATTCGTTGGTCAATGAACGGATTGAGTCTTTTGGTTTTCCTAAAAGCCGGGTTGAGGCTCTTGTTTTCAACCCTTTTGAAGCTCAGATTCATTCAGGGCGAATGATGAAACGACTTACGGCTCTTGCGACCTCCAAAGGAGTGGAGGTGATGACCGGTGCTCAGGTAGTTGCCTTTGAGGAGCAGTCGGGTTGTGTAGAGGTGGCGCTGGCCAATGGCCCTAAGTTGAGGGCTGGGCAGTTGGTGTTTTGCACTAATGCTTTTACCCGATATTTCTTTCCCCATGCCGATCTGGAGCCGGGAAGAGGAGTAGTGTTAGTTACTCAGCCAATTGAGGGGTTAAAGCTCAAAGGAACTTATCATTATGACGAGGGCTATTACTATTTTAGAAACTATGAGAACCGGGTTATTTTTGGAGGAGGAAGAAATCTCGATCTCAAAACAGAAAACACTACTGATTTTAACATCAACGATCGTATACTCAACCAACTGAAATCGGATTTACAAGAACTTATATTGCCGGATACCCGCGTAGAAATAGATAG